>JBGSBQ010000285.1:0-5333 GCA_041730475.1 Sphingomonadaceae bacterium | reverse complement strand
TGTTGCTGGGCGTGGGGCTGGACCGTGCGCTGTATCCGGCGTGGCAGGGCCCGTTTGCCGTGGCGCGGGTGCTGGTGTCGGTGCTGATTCTGGCCATTTTATGGCTGATGCGCAGCGATGCGGGGCAGCGCAATATCCAGTGGCTGACGTTCACCTGGCTGCTGCTGCCGCAGGCCATGATCGCGTGGATGATCGGCATGACCGAAGGTGCGACCTCGATCTACTACGCGGGGCTGACGCTGGCGATCTATTCGTCCGGCATTGTGCTGGCCTTCGGTTTATGGCAAAACCTGGTGTTCGGTGGCGTCAGCTATCTGCTGTATGTGGCCGCTTGCATGCAGCATCCGGACAGCTTTGGCCTGCATGGCCCATTCGTCGTCAATTCCCTGTTCCTGGTGATGTCGGCCACGGTCAGCGCCGTATTTACCGTGTATAACGAGCGGGCGCGCCTGCTGTTGTTCGAACTGAAGGCGCAGGTTGCACACAAGAACCGCCAGCTAGAACTGACCAATGCCAACCTGGCCGAGATCAAGGGCCAGATGCTGCAACAGGAAAAGATGGCGGCGCTGGGCACGCTGGCCGCCGGACTGATGCATGAAGTGAACAACCCCGTCAATTTCTGCCTGATGGCGATCGAACTGGCCGCCGAGGAACCGGAGGCGCGCAGCAATCCTTTGCTGGGCGAGTGTCTGGCCGATGCCAAGCAGGGTATGCAGCGGGTTCAGCACATCGTGGCCGACCTGAAGACCTTCGCCTACCGCAAGGGGGGCACCGATCTGCTGGGACAGCACTTCCTGTTCGAACGGGCGCTCGGTTCGGCGATACGCCTGATCGGCCATGAACTGAAGGACGTCAAGGTGGAGCGTGAGCTGCCGCCCGATACACTGGTGCGCGGCGATGAGGCGGCCATTATTGGTGTGCTGATCAACCTGTTCAGCAATGCCGTGATGGCGATGCGCAAGGCCGGCAAGCGGCCGCACCAGCTGGCCATCAGCGCCGCCTGGCGCGGTGACGAGAAACAGCAACGCCTGCATGTGACGGTGCGTGATAACGGGCCCGGCATTGCGCCAGAAAATCTGGCGCGGGTGTTTGAACCATTCTTTACGACACGCGAAGTCGGGCAGGGCCTGGGACTGGGCCTGAGCATCAGCTACCGTGTGGTGGAACGCCACGGCGGCTTGCTGATGGCCGAGAGCGCTGTCGGCGAATGGACCAAGATGATATTCGACCTGCCCCGGGCCGAAGGGGAGAAACGCTGATGTATGCAGGTAATCTGAGTCCCGGCATGGGCGGCAATTCAGCCGTCCTGTACGTCGACGACGAAGCCATGGCGCGTAAGTATTTTGCGCTGGCGATGGCCAATGAGTATGCGGTGCTGACGGCGCCCGACATGGAACACGCGCTGCCGTTGCTGGCGGCGCCGGGCAATGGCATCGGGGTACTGGTCACCGATTACCGCATGCCGGGACGCGGCGGGGCTGCGCTGCTGCGCCATGTCAGCGAGCACCATCCGCATGTGGTGTGTCTGCTGGTGACGGCCTATGCCGACAAGGAAGTGCTGCTCGACAGCCTGGATGGTGCGGAAGTGTTCCGGGTGCTGGAGAAGCCGCTCAACATGGAACACATGCGCAAGGCCTTGCGACTGGCCAGCGAGCGGGCCCGCGAGCGCGAGGCGCGCCGCGACAAGCTGCTGGCAATCGAGGAGACGCTGTGCTTCCTCGCCCATGAACTGACGACGCCGCTGGCGACGATCAATAATTTTGCGCGGGGGATTGAACGCCAGCAGGCCAATCTGGCGCCGCTGCGCGTCGAAGCAAGCCAGCAGGCTGCCGGTCTGATCCAGGACAACGTGCGGTATTGCCTGTCGGTGCTGAACGGCTTCGTCAGTTCCGTGAAGCTGGCCCATGGTGCGGTGACGGAGGTGCCGCTGGGCAGTGTGCACAGCGCGGCCCGTTTGCTGCGGTCGTTGCTGGATGCCTATCCGCTCAGTCCGGCCCAACGGGCCTTGATCAGCTGCGATGTGCAGCAGGATTTTGCGGTCACCGCGATGCCGAACTGCGTAGCGCTGGTGTTGTCATCCATCCTCGGCAATGCACTGCGGGCGCTGGCCGAGCAGCCCGATGCGGCCATGCGCTTCACGCTGGTGGGCGGCGACCGGCCGCAGATCCGGCTGCAGGATAACGGTCCCGGCATCCCGGCTGCCGTGCAGGCACGTTTGCAGTCTGATCCGGTCAGCACGCCGGCGGCCAGTGGCGGCGGCGGCTGGGGCCTGATTTTCTGCCAGCGCATCATGCAATCGTTCGGTGGCAGCCTGAGCTTGCAGTCCGTGCCCGGGCTGTCGACCACCGTCATCCTGAATTTCCCGGCCATCACCCAGCACACGCCGCCACGCGGCCACCGTACCATAGAAAAGGAAGCAAAATGACCGACTCCACCAACCCGGCTCCGGCCATCCTGTACGTCGATGACGAAGCGACTGCGCTGAAATATTTCCAGCGCGCGCTGGGGGCGCTGGCGCCTGTCATTACGGCGGAATCGGTGGAGGAGGGCAAGCGCCTGCTGGACCAGCATGCCGACACGCTGGCGGTGCTGGTATCTGACCAGCGCATGCCGGGCGCGAATGGCAATGAATTGCTGTTCTACGCATGGGACCGCTATCCGCACATCGTGCGCATCCTGACCACCGCCTATTCGGAGCTGGAGCATACGGTCGATGCCGTGAATCAGGGCCAGATCCACCGCTACATTCAGAAGCCATGGGATATCGCGGCGCTGCGCATGGAACTCAAGCAGGCGTTGGACCTGGCGCGCTTGCGCAAGGACCACACGCATCTGCTGCGCGAAAAAATGTTGATACGGCAGAAGCAGAACACCGCCAACCGTATCAGCCTGCTGCACGCCGTGTGCGCGGGCCTGAGCGGCGCGGAACCGTTGGTGGCCGTCGAAACCTGCCTGGCGGCGGCGCTCAGTGTCGGCTTGTCGGCGCCTGAGCCGGACTGGCTGCTGGCGGATTTTTCGGAGTTGCTGGCGCTCGAGTCCTTCCGCAGCAGCACGCTGGCGGCAGCAGTACGAGAACAACTGGCGCTGCTGGAACAGCGCCGTGCCGGGCTAGAACCGCAGCCGGTGCTGGCCTTGCTGGCCGATCAGTTTGGTGCGGACTTCCAGCAAACCGGCCCCGACAGTGGCTTGTTCCTGCAACCACGCGTGCTGCTGGAATTCCTCGAAGCCGCACCGCAGTCCGCGCTGTCGGCCAACCATGTGTACTGGATGGCCTGCCTGCTATGGCTGAGCCGGCGCGGCCATGCCATGCAGATCAGCGGCGATGCTAGCGGACTGACCTGCAAGCTGGTAGTGGCCGAGGCCGGCTACACGCCGGCCCAGCTGGCGGCCTGGATCGATCAGTTCTAAGGCGCTTACACGCCGCAGTAGCTGGTCTTGACGGTGGTGAAGAACTCGGCGGCGTAGCTGCCTTGTTCACGGGCGCCATAGCTGGAGCCCTTGGTGCCGCCAAACGGTACATGGTAGTCGACGCCTGCGGTAGGCACGTTGACCATCACCATGCCGGCTTGCGCATGGCGTTTGAAGTGCGTCGCGTGCTTCAGTGAGCTGGTGCAGATGCCGCTCGACAGGCCGTACGGGGTGTCGTTCGCCAGCGCCAGGGCGTGCTCGTAATTATCGGCCGGGATGACGCAGGCGACCGGGCCGAAAATCTCTTCGCGGCTGATGCGCATGTCATTGCTGGCATCGGTGAACAGGGCCGGGCGCAGGAAGAAGCCGGGCGTCGCAGCTGATACCCGCTCACCGCCAAAGGCCAGCGTCGCCCCTTCGCTCTGGCCAATCGCGATGTAGTCCAAATCCTGTGCCAGCTGGCTGGCATCGACCACGGGGCCGATGTCCACGCCGGCTGCCAGGGCATCACCGATGGTCAGCGCGGCCAGCTTGTCGCGCACGGCTGCGACGAAGGCGGGATAGATGTCTTTTTCTACGATCAGGCGGCTCGAGGCGGTGCAGCGCTGACCAGTCGAGAAGAAGGAACCCTGGACCGCGCACTGGACGGCATTGGCGAGGTCGGCATCGTTCAGGATCACCAGCGGATTCTTGCCGCCCATTTCGATCTGCACCTTGGCCATGCGGCTGATCGCGGCTTGCGCGACCTTGGCGCCGGTGGCGGCCGAACCGGTGAAGCTGATCGCATGCACGCGGCGGTCATTCAGCATGGTTTGGCCGACCACGCTGCCACGGCCCATGACCAGATTGAACACGCCGGGTGGCAGGCCGGCCCGGCTGATAATCTCGGCCAGCGCCCAGGCACTGCCGGGAACCAGTTCCGCCGGTTTGATCAGCACGCAGTTGCCATACGCCAGTGCCGGGGCGATCTTCCATGCCGGGATCGCTATCGGGAAGTTCCACGGGGCGATAATACCGACCACGCCAACCGGCTCACGGGTGATTTCAACGTCGAGGTTGGGACGTACCGATGGCAGCTTGTCGCCGCGCAGACGCAGGCATTCCTGCGCGAAGAATTTGAAGATGGCGCCGGCACGCGCCACCTCGCCTATGCCTTCTGGCTTGGTCTTGCCCTCTTCTCGCGACAGCAGGATCCCCAGTTCTTCCTTGCGGGCCAGGATTTCGCTGCCAATCTTGTCCAGCGCGTCCGCTCGCAGCTGCACATTCGACAGTGCCCAGCCGGGGGCTGCAGCGGCAGCGGCGGCAATTGCCAGCTCGGTTTGCTGGACATCGGCCTGTGCGTAGTGGCCGATGACGTCGTCGGTATTCGACGGGTTAATATTCGCAGCCGACGTGGCGCCATCGATCCAGGCACCGTTGATGAAGTTTTGTTTCATGGTCTCCGCTTTATTGAAAAATAGGGTCCGGGCATTATAGCTGTCCGTTAAAATGCCGGCATCGTTCTTGTTGACCCTTTAGAAAGATTCATGTTCTCTATTTTTTCCTTGCCGCGTGCGCTGTCGGCGCTGTTGCTGAGCGGCGGTCTGCTGTGCAGCGAACTGGCGTTGGCGGGTGCATGCCCGGCCCATTATTTGGACGGCCAGTTGCCCGAATTTCGTCTGCCCAAACTGTCCGCCGCGACCACGGAGCTGTGTTATGGAGTGTTCGGTGTCATGCACTCGGGCATTACGCGCACGCCGCTGTGGTCGGCCGAACATCTGACGGCGGACAATATCGGCGCAGCGCAGCAGCTATCGCGTGAAAATTCCTTCCATCCGGAGTCGCGCCTGCCGTCCGGCCAGCGCGCCGAACTGGCCGATTACGCCCGCAGCGGCTATGATCGGGGCCATATGGCGCCGAACGGCGACATGCCCGACCGCGCCACC
>JBGSBQ010000284.1:0-5278 GCA_041730475.1 Sphingomonadaceae bacterium | reverse complement strand
GAAAGACATGAAAAAGCTGGTCGCCTATTCGTCGATCGCGCACATGGGCTTCGTCACGCTGGGCTTCTTCCTGTTTAACGACATGGCAGTGCAGGGCGGTATCGTGCAAATGATCTCGCACGGTTTCATCTCCGGTGCAATGTTCCTGTGCATCGGCGTGCTGTATGACCGCGCTCACTCGCGTCAGATCGCCGACTACGGAGGGGTAGTGAACAAGATGCCGAAGTTCGCAGCCCTGTTCATCTTCTTCTCGATGGCCAACTGCGGCTTGCCAGCGACTTCCGGTTTCGTCGGTGAGTTCATGGTGATCCTGGGTGCCGTACAGGCCAACTTCTGGATCGGCATGCTGGCTGCTACCGCGCTGATCTTTGGTGCTGCCTATTCGCTGTGGATGGCCAAGCGCGTCATCTTCGGCAAAGTGGCGAACCACCACGTGGCTGAACTGACTGATGTCAACAACCGTGAATTCCTGATGCTGGGCATCCTGGCGATCGCGGTGCTGGTCATGGGTCTGTACCCGGCGCCGTTCACCGACACCATGCAAACCTCGGTGGCCGACCTGCTGAAGCAGGTTGCGCACAGCAAGCTGCCTTAAGAACAACGGAAACGCATAAATGATTACTCCTATCCCATACGCTACACCGGACCTGGCGCCGGTGTCTGCCGAGATCTTCCTGGTGATTGCTGCGTCGGCGATCCTGCTGTTCGACATGTTCCTGTCGGAAGGCAAACGCTCGATCACCTACGTGCTGTCGCTGCTGACGCTGCTCGTTTGCGGCATCCTCAGCTACAACGATTACGCGGCCGGCACTACGGTCTACACCTTCTCGAACATGTTCGTGTCGGACCCGATGTCGAATCTGTTGAAGATCTTCACCTACGGCGCTGTTGGCGTGACGCTGGTGTACTCGCGTCAATACGCGACCGATCGCGGCATGCTGAGCGGTAACCTCGGCGGCGAATTCTACGTGCTGGCATTGTTCTCGATGCTGGGCCAGATGGTCATGATCTCGGGTAACAACTTCCTGTCGATCTACATGGGTATCGAACTGATGTCGCTGTCGCTGTATGCGCTGGTGGCGTTCCGTCGCGACAACCATCGTGCTACCGAAGCGGCGATGAAGTACTTCATCCTCGGTGCGCTGGCCTCCGGTTTCCTGCTGTACGGTATGTCGATGCTGTACGGCGCGACCGGTACGCTGGACCTGACGCTGGTGGCTAAAGCTGCTGCGTCGGGCACCATCAAGCCGACCATTCTGGTGTTCGGTCTGGTGTTCTTGGTCGCCGGTCTGGCGTTCAAACTGGGCGCCGTGCCATTCCACATGTGGGTACCGGACGTGTATCAGGGCGCGCCGACTGCGGTCACGCTGCTGCTGGGCGGTGCACCGAAGATCGCCACCTTCGCCGTCTGCATCCGGTTGTTGGTTGAAGGCCTGCTGCCGATGGCAGTGGACTGGCAGCAAATGCTGATGGTCCTGGCCGTGCTGTCGCTGGCAGTCGGTAACCTGACCGCCATCGCGCAGACCAACCTGAAGCGTATGCTGGCGTACTCGACCATCGCACAGATGGGCTTCGTCCTGCTCGGCCTGCTGGCTGGCGTGGCCGGCACCACCGACCGTAGCGGCGCAGCTGCTGCTTACAGCGGTTCGATGTTCTACGTGATCACCTATGTGATGACCACGCTGGGCACCTTCGGCCTGATCATGTTGCTGGCCCGTGGCGGCTTCGAAGCGGAAGAAATTGCCGACTTCAAAGGTCTGTCGCAGCGCAGCCCATGGTTCGCACTGGTGATGACGGTGCTGCTGTTCTCGCTGGCCGGCGTGCCACCGATGATGGGCTTTGCCGCCAAGTTCTCGGTGCTGAACTCGGTGCTGCGTACCGGCCAGATCTGGCTGACCGTGGTGGCCGTGCTGTTCTCGCTGATCGGCGCGTTCTACTACCTGCGCGTGATCAAGTTCATGTGGTTCGATGAGCCGACTGACCAGCAGCCTATCGTTGTCAGCAACGACATGGCACTGGTGCTGAGCCTGAACGGCTTCGCGCTGCTGATCATGGGCATGCTGCCAGGTCCGCTGCTGGCGGCCTGCAAAAAGGCCATGGAACTGACGCTGAATTCCTGATGGAAGTGTCTACCGCAAGCTGGTTGGTGGTCGTGCTCGCAATTGCGGCCGCCAATCTGCCTTTCCTCAACGACAAGGTACTGGCCCTGATCCCGACCGGCAAGCGCAAGCACTTCGTGCTGCGTCTGGCCGAGATGGCGGTGCTGTACTTTGTTGTCGGTGGCATCGGTGTCGCGCTCGAAACGCACATCGGTTCTGCCTTCCCACAGACGTGGGAGTTTTACGCCATCACCGCCTGCTTCTTCGTCGTCCTTGCCTTCCCCGGTTTTGTGTTCCGCTACCTGCGCAAGCAGCACGGCTGATACACTACTGCTCTTGAAACACTAGAGAGCAGACCGAGCATGGACGAACATCTGACCGAATCCCGTATTTCCGGCGAACTGGCCTACAACGGCCGCTTCCTCAAGGTCCAGCGCGACCAGATTCAGCTGCCTGACGGCGCCCACACCGACCGTGAATACATATTGCATCCCGGTGCCGTGGTGATCCTGCCGCTGCTGGACGATGGCACGGTGCTGATGGAACGCCAGTTCCGCTATCCGCTGCATCAGGTCTTTATCGAATTCCCCGCTGGGAAGATCGATCCCAACGAAGATCCGCTGGCCTGCGCCCAGCGTGAGCTGGAAGAAGAGACTGGCTACACGGCCAGTGAATGGCAGTTCGTATCCACCATTCACAATGCGATTGCCTATTCGGACGAGCATCTCGACCTGTATCTGGCGCGGGGGCTGAAAGCGGGCCCTTCCAAGCTGGATGAGGGGGAATTCCTCGAAACCTTTACCGCCACCATCGACGAGTTGCTGCAATGGGTGCGTGAGGGCAAGATCACCGATGTGAAGACCGTCATCGGCGTGTTCTGGCTCGACAAACTGCGCTCCGGCGACTGGAAGCTGGGCTGATCTGATGCGCGTTCCGGACTGCCTGCGTTGGCTGTTGGCTGCTGCTCTGTGTGCGGCGTGCGCTCTGGCCAGCGGCGCCGACAAGGCGCCGGCGCGCACGCCATTCCAGATTCGCTGCGAAGACACGATCAACAAGACTATCTCGGTGCTGTCGTCCAAGACGAATGGCTACACCATCAACAACCAGCTGCCCTACAAGGCACTGACGGCGCGCGCCGGGTCGGTGGCCGGGAATATGGCCACGCTGGGTCTGACGGTGACACAGGGCGAGTACCGCGCTAGCATGGGCGGTGCCATGCTGCAGGATGCGGTCAGCGGCTACGAATGTATCGCGCCCGAGGTCGGCATTGCGCTGAACTATTCGCCGGTCAAGATCTATGTCGGCAGTGAGTTCGTGCCCGGCAGCTGCGGCTATCAAGTGATACTGACGCATGAGTTGCGCCATATGCAGGCGTATATGGACAATCTGGCGCGGGTGGAGAAGGTGGTGCGGCAGGCGCTGGACCGCCGCTTCGAGGGCAAGCCGCTGTATGCACCGTCCGGCACCGCCATGTCGGCCTTGCAGCACGAAATCAACAGCGTCTGGTTCCCCTTCATCCGCGACGAGTTCGAGAAGGGCAAGCCGCAGCAGGATGCGATCGATACGCCCGAAGAATACGCCCGCATGGGCAAAGTCTGTGATGGCGAAATCGCCGAGATTATCAAGCGCAGCCGCCTGCCGCGGCAGCGCATCAATTAAAGACATGGCAATGACACTCGCTACTGACCACCCGCCGCGCTACTTTGCGCTGCTGCCCGCCGCCGGGGTTGGCGCGCGCATGGCGGCCGACGGCCCCAAACAATATCTGCACGTGGGCGGCAAGCCGATGATACGGCACGCTGTCGAAGCGTTTGAAAACAGCGACCTGATCGCGCACACCTTCATCGTCGTCAGTGCTGCCGACGGCCAGATCGATACCGCAGTGCCGGCTGCCGAAGGCGTTACCATCCTGCGTTGCGGTGGTGCTACGCGCATGGATTCCGTGCTGAACGCTCTGCAGGCGATTCGCGCGCAGGTGCGTGATCAGGACTGGATACTGGTACACGATGCGGCCCGGCCCGGCCTGACACCGGTGCTGATTGCACGCCTGATTGAAGGCGTCGGTGATAATCCGGCTGGCGGCCTGCTGGCCTTGCCCGTGGTCGATACCGTCAAGCGCAGCGCGCCGGACACGGCGGCCAGCAGCGTCACCGTGCCGCGCAACGGCCTGTGGCTGGCGCAGACACCGCAAATGTTCAGCTATGCCTTGTTGCTGCGCGCACTGGGCAGCGCGCCGGACGCCAACGCCATCACCGATGACGCCAGCGCCGTTGAAATGCTGGGCCTGTCGCCGCAACTGGTCGAAGGCCATCCCCGTAACTTGAAGGTAACGTTGCCGGCTGATATACGTGTCGCCGAGCTCTACCTCGCTCATGACTGACAAGGACACTGTATGACCACTCCCGCACTCCCATTCCGTATCGGCCAGGGCTATGACTGTCACGCGCTGGTGGAAGGGCGCAAGCTGATCCTCGGCGGCGTCGAGATCCCGCACGATCGTGGTCTGCTGGGGCACTCCGATGCCGACGCCTTGCTGCACGCGATCACCGACGCCTTGCTGGGCGCCGCTGCGCTGGGCGATATCGGCAAGCATTTCCCCGATACCGATCCGCAATTCAAGGGCGCCGACTCGCGCGTACTGCTGCGTGAAGCCGCGCAGCGAGTGATGGCAACTGGTTATCGCATCGGCAATGTCGATGCCACCATCATCGCCCAGCGCCCGAAAATGGCGCCGCACATTGCTGCCATGTGCGCCAACGTGGCTGCCGATCTGGGCGTCACGATCGGGCAGGTCAATATCAAGGCCAAGACCAATGAAAAACTTGGCTATCTGGGGCGGGAAGAAGGTATCGCTGCCGAAGCGGTGGCGCTGGTGTTTCGTGCCCAATCGGACTAGACTAGAAGTATGGAATTCGCTTAGATATTTGCTTGTAAATCGGCACATTTTTATGTGTTGCTGGATCATTGGTTTAATTGTTGTTTTAGGAGTTGAAAATGGAAAAAGAAAAACTGAAAAGTCTGCTCAAGCAATTGCATGAGGGCTTGCTCAATACCGAGCATGTTGATGAGGAAGTCAAGTCTTTGCTGCAGGGTTTGAATCAGGATATACATGAGGTGCTCAGCGCCGATACACCAGATGATCCGATTTATTCTGCCTTGAGCGAGCGCTCGCAGGCAAT
>JBGSBQ010000283.1:0-5344 GCA_041730475.1 Sphingomonadaceae bacterium | reverse complement strand
CTGCCTTCGTGGCTCGCGTGAATCCAAAGAAAGCCGGCGAAGACTTCGAAGGCATTCCAATTTTCGCTAACGTTACCGAAGCGAAAAAAGAAACCGGCGCCAACGTGTCGGTCATCTACGTTCCGCCAGCGGGCGCGGCCGCCGCGATCTGGGAAGCCGTCGAAGCCGAAATGGATCTGGCCATCTGCATTACCGAAGGCATTCCAGTCCGCGACATGATGGCTCTGAAAGACCGCATGGCTAAAGCTGGTTCGAAAACCCTGCTGCTGGGCCCTAACTGCCCAGGCCTGATCACCCCGGACGAAATCAAGATCGGCATCATGCCAGGTCACATTCATAAAAAGGGCCGCATCGGCGTGGTATCGCGTTCGGGTACCCTGACCTATGAAGCAGTCGGTCAATTGACCGCACTGGGCCTGGGCCAATCGTCGGCAGTCGGCATCGGCGGCGACCCGATCAACGGTCTGAAGCACATCGACGTCATGAAGATGTTCAACGACGATCCTGACACCGACGCGGTCATCATGATCGGCGAAATCGGCGGTCCGGACGAAGCCAATGCCGCTTATTGGATCAAGGACAACATGAAGAAGCCAGTGGTTGGCTTCATCGCTGGTGTGACCGCTCCTCCAGGCAAGCGCATGGGCCACGCCGGCGCGCTGATCTCTGGCGGTGCTGATACGGCACAAGCCAAACTGGAAATCATGGAAGCTTGCGGCATCACCGTGACCAAGAATCCATCGGAAATGGCACGTCTGCTGAAAGCCATGCTGTAATTCAGCGAGCTTGACTGTGGAATAATGATGGGGAGCCGCGTGCTCCCCATTTTTTTATCTCGGAGAAACCAGATTGGCGAAAATCATCATATCGCGGGAGGGGCAGGTCGAGCAGACTGTGCAGCTGAGCAAGGAGCGCATGAGCGTCGGCCGCCACGCCCACAACGATATCGTGCTGACCCATCCGTCCGTCAGCGGCGAACATGCGCTGATCGTCACCATTCTCGACGACTCCTTTCTCGAAGACTTGCACAGTACCAACGGTACCTTCGTCAACGGCCACCGCATCGGCAAGCACTTCCTGCAGCACCAGGACCAGATCAAGGTCGCCAAGTTCCAGATCGAATTTATTGCCGACGGCATCCGGCCGCTGGCGGCCGCCGCGGCGCGGCCGGCGCTACTGGGCCATATCGCCGTCCTGAATGGCAATAATGCCGGCAAGCAGATGGCGCTCAGCAAACCACTGACCACGCTGGGCCGGCCCGGCGTGCAGGTGGTGGTGATCAACCGTCATCCGGACGGCTACACGATTTCCCATGTCGAAGGTGAGCGCGTGCCCTTGATTAATGAGCGGCCACTGCAGCAAGCGGTCCAGCCGCTGCAGCACGGCGACGTCATCGACCTCAGCGGTACACAGATGGCGTTCCGGCTGGACTGACAAAATTTGTCAGGCGGCTGACAAAATTCGTCGCCCGGGCTGACAAAAAAGCGCAGTTGCAGCGCCTCCTACCGACAAAAATTGGCAGTTTGCTGCCGTTTCCCGTCATTTCTGCTCAAAAAAAAGGCTGGCACGGCGCTTGCTCAATGGTAAGCGTGGCACCAAATATTTTTTACATTACACAGGAGTAGCAAAATGAAATCGATGAAACGCATCCAGAAACAAGCTCAAGCCGGCTTCACCCTCATCGAACTGATGATCGTCGTCGCCATTATCGGTATCCTGGCCGCCGTGGCTATTCCTGCTTACAGCGACTACACCGTCAAAGCCAAGGTCGGCAACGCCATGTCGTCGGTGGATTCGCTGAAAACCGCGGTCGCCCTGTGCGCCCAGGAAGCCGGCGGCGACGCGACTGCCTGCACCAGCGGCGCCAACGGCGTGCCGAAAGACACCGACTTCACCAAAACCAAAGAAGTGGATTCGGTTGCCACCGCTGCCGGCGGCGTGATCACCATGACCTTCGCAACCGGCGTGGGTAAAGATGTTGATGGCAAAAAAGTGGTGTTCACCCCAACCATCACGCCAGGCGCTTCGTCGCTGACCTGGGCGCTGGATGCCAGCGATGTGGGCAATGCCACCGCCAAAGCAGCCATCGAGAAAAACAACAAGTAATTGTTGTCTGACGTAAAAAAACCAGGCTACGGCCTGGTTTTTTTTCGTCTGGTTGCGTTGTCGCGGCGCGCTTTACACGATCTTCTGGCGATCGGCGATCAGTGCTTCGTAAGTCAGGTTTTGCAACATGGTGTAATGCACCGGATCAAGGTCGACGAATTGCACGCCATAGGTGAACACTTCCGGTTTGTCGGCGGCGGCCGGTTTCACCACGTTGATGTTGCGGATGGTCGCGTTGGGATTGATGCGCACCTGGCGGTTGCCGGGCTGGGCAATCAGGTAGAACGACAGGCCGACCATGCTTTCATCTTCGGTCAGCCGCTTGGCCGACTCGATCAACGCACCGGACACGCTGAGGTTGACGAGGAATACCGAGGTAGTGCCGGACGGTGCCGACACCTGGGCCGGAATATCGACCTTGACCCGCATTGCGGCGCGCAGGCTGGTGCCCTGGATCGAAGTCGGGAAGGTCAGATGCACATAAAACAGTGGACGCGGGAAGATCCGCTGCACCGTGCAGGCGAAGGAACACACGTTGACGCCTGAGAACACGCGGATGGTCAGCTTGTCGCCATCATTCAGGGCGATCGGCGCGCCGTTCTCGAACGGCACCTTGACAATCAAATACTCATCCTTGACCCAGCCGATCAGCGTCGAAAAGTGCTGCACCGGCTTGATGCTGCGGTGCGTGATGAACTGGATACGACCGCCGACCTGCAGGTTCATCTGCTCGAATTCGTATTCCTGGGTCTTGGCTTCGGCCGGCGGAGATGGGTTGCTCATTCGTGCGCCTTGTTCAGCTGCATGGGTCTACTTTCAGTGCACTTACGGAAATGAATTACCTTAAGTCACTAATTATATACCCGCCAAATAGCTGTAACAATCAGGCAAGAATGGCTTTCCTGAGGGCGGATCGGCAAAGTTCAACTGCTTGAAGTCCGCTGCGGCGGAGGGCAGGTCGCCGCTGCCGCTGCGGCGGCAGCAGCGCGCTTCCCGGCTAGCTGGTGGCGCTCCAGTCGCCACTCTTGCCGCCATGCTTTTCCAGCACGCGGATGTCATGCATCACCATGCCGCGGTCGACCGCTTTACACATGTCGTAAATCGTCAGCAGACCGACCTGCACGGCGGTCAGTGCTTCCATCTCGACCCCGGTTTTGCCATAGGTTTCGACTTGCACCGTGCAATGGACACTGGCATTTTCGGTGTCGGTGTGGAACTCCACCGTGACCCGCGTCAGCGCCAGCGGATGGCACAGCGGGATCAGGTCGCTGGTCCGTTTGGAGGCCATGATGGCGGCAACGCGGGCGATGCCCAGCACGTCGCCTTTCTTCGCGGTACCGCTGGTGATCAGTGCCAGCGTCTCCGGTTTCATCCGGATGCTGCCGCCGGCGACGGCGATGCGATGGGTTTCCTGCTTGGCGCCGACATCGACCATATGGGCTTGTCCGGTGGCGTCGAAGTGGGTCAGGTGGTCGGCGGGGCTGTTACTGGAAGTCATCATCGAGGCAAGAAAAATCGGTGGCGGGAACGGCGTACAAATTCACAATCCGGTTATCATAGCACCGTGAAAGCAAAACCTCGCCGTCCCGTCCCCACGCTGCGCCTGCTGGCCATGTCGTTGCTGTTCGCCCTGCCGTTGAGCATGGCGCAGACCTCCTTGCCGCCGGCGAAGATTCCGAATCTGCCCACGCTGGGTGATACCGAGCGCGAAGACCTGTCGCCGCTCATGGAGCGCAAGCTGGGCGAGGAAATCATGCGCGACATCCGGCGCGACCACGATTTCCTGGACGATGGCCCCATCCTCGAATACCTGAACCAGTTCGGCAATGCGCTGGTTGCGGCCCGCCCCGGTGCGCGCGGCGAAGCCAGTTTTGACTATTATTTCTTCGCCGTGCGCGATGGTCAGCTGAATGCGTTTGCCTTGCCGGGTGGCTTTATTGCCGTGCACTCGGCGTTGCTGCTGGCGGCCCAGACCGAGGCGGAACTGGCTTCCGTGCTTGGGCATGAAATTGGCCACGTGGTGCAGCGCCATATTGCCCGCTCGCTGGGCAAGCAGCGTCAGGATGCGCTGATCCCGCTGGCGGCCATGGTGCTGGCGGCACTGGCCTCGCGCGCCGGTGGCGATGCGGCGATTGGCGTGTTTACGGCGGGGCAGGGGCTGGCCATCCAGCGGCAACTGAATTTCAGCCGCGATGCTGAACGCGAGGCCGACCGTATCGGCTTCCAGATCATGGGCGAGGCTGGCTTTGATACCACCGGCATGGTGGCTTTCTTCCAGCGCATGCAGGCGGCGACGCGCAATTACAGCGATCTGGTGCCTGCTTATTTGCAGAGCCACCCGCTGACCACGGAGCGGATTGCCGATATTCAGGCCCGGGTCCGCGAGCAGCCGTACAAGCAGCGTCTCGACAGTCTGGACTTTCATCTGGTGCGGGCTCGCGCCCGCGTGTTGCAGGACGAATCGTCGCAGGGACTGGCTGAGGCCACCACCTTCTTCGAGAATCAGGCCGCGCAACAGCAGGGCCGCCAGCAGATCGCGGCAGCGCAGTATGGGCTGGCGATGGTGGCGTTGAAGAAGGGCGACCCGGTTAAGGCTCAGCAGTGGCTGGACAAGGTTCAGGCGACGCTGGACAAGGCGCCGGCCGCCGGCACCTTCAGCGCGGCCCGCAATACCGGGCCGAATACGATTTTGATCAGCACCGCGATCGAGATCAAGCTGGCCCAGCCTAAGGATCCGGCGGTCGTCGCGCAGGCGTTGAAGGAGGCGCAGGCAGCGCATTTGCAATTCCCTCTGTCGCGCGGCATTGCGCACCAGTATGGCGAGGCGCTGATCGCGGCTGGCGAGCTGGAGCCGGCCGCAGTGTATTTGCGCGATCAGGTGCAGTTGTACCGGGAAGACCCGGAATCTTATGATTTGCTGGCGCGCGCCTATGCGGCGCAGGGCAAGATCGCCTTGCAGCATCTGGCGCTGGCCGAGTCGTATGTGTTGCAGGGGGGCGTGTTGTCGGCGCTGGATCAGCTGAATCTGGCGCGCAAGGCGCCTGACGCGTCGTTTTATGAGCAGGCGGTGATCGATGCGCGCGAGCGCGAGCTGCAGGCGCGCCGTCGTGAGGAGATGGGGGAGCGCGGCAAGAAGGAAGCTAACTGGTCGGTGCGGGCGCAGGCGGATCAAAAAACCAAGGGCAGAGAGCTGGGGTGAGAACCCGCGGGGGGGAACCCCGGGGTTTGGGGGGGGGGG
>JBGSBQ010000282.1:0-5362 GCA_041730475.1 Sphingomonadaceae bacterium | reverse complement strand
CGCGCCTGGACCGTTCAGGACGATGACGTCCTGGCCGGTCTTCACACGGCCGCGGTTGATACGGCCAATGCCGATCTTACCGACGTAGGACGAGTAGTCGAGCGAGGTAACTTGCATCTGCAACGGGCCGTCTGGATTGTCGTCACGGACTGGCACGTATTTCAGGATGGCTTCGAACAGTGGCTTCATGTCGCCGCTGCGAACATCTTCGGTCAGGCCAGCGTAGCCATTCAGGCCCGAAGCGTAAACGATAGGGAAGTCCAGTTGCTCGTCGGTAGCGCCCAGTTTGTCGAACAGTTCGAAGGTCTGGTTGATGGCCCATTCAGGACGTGCACCTGGACGGTCGACCTTGTTGACCACGACGATAGGCTTCAGGCCCAGCGCCAGTGCCTTGCGGGTCACGAAGCGGGTCTGTGGCATTGGGCCTTCCTGCGCATCGATCAGCAGCAGCACCGAGTCCACCATCGACAGCACGCGCT
Source organism: Sphingomonadaceae bacterium (assembly GCA_041730475.1). Classification (GTDB taxonomy): domain Bacteria; phylum Pseudomonadota; class Gammaproteobacteria; order Burkholderiales; family Burkholderiaceae_D; genus Rugamonas. The sequence continues at coordinate 4,883 of JBGSBQ010000282.1, read as the reverse complement.
CGACTTCGCCGCCGAAGTCGGCGTGGCCTGGGGTGTCAACGATGTTGATGTGGGTGCCTTCGTACTCGACGGCGCAGTTCTTCGACAGAATCGTAATGCCGCGCTCTTTTTCGAGGTCGTTCGAGTCCATCACGCGGTTGTCGACCGCCTGGTTTTCACGGAAGGTGCCCGACTGGCGCAGCAGTTGGTCCACCAGGGTGGTTTTGCCGTGGTCAACGTGGGCGATGATAGCGATGTTGCGAATTGCGCGTTTTGTAGTAGACATGGTCGTTATATTTGCTGAAAAACTGCGAGGGTGCGCGCTAGCGCACAAAGATATTCTAGGTATCCGGAGGCTTGCCAATTTCTGGAACCGCGTAGTATAGCATGCTGCGCTGCGAATCCCCGAAAATGCTGAATATTTTCAAGGGCTTGCTCGGGCGGCAGGTTTGTAGGGCGCTAACGGGCCAGAGGCGGCTGCACCCCACGTGCAGAAGCTGGGGTCAGACCCGCCGGGTCTGACCCCGGGTTTTGGGTCTGGGGTTCAAGCAGGCGTAAAGGCGATCAGGCGTTCCGGCGCCAGGATGCTGTACTCACCCAGAATGGCGGTACCCAGCAGCTTCTGTTCCAGATACACACGCACCCGACCCTGTTCAGCCGGCAGCGTAACCGCTTCCTTGCCCAGCGCCAGGCGCTGGCCGTTCAGGAAGCGCTTGGCCAGTTCCGGCGTCAACTGCACGGCCGGGAAGCTGGCCAGCAATGCATCCACCGGCGCCAGCAAACTGAGCGGCTCGGGATGTGCCTGCAGCGCTTCCAGCGTCAGCATGCCGTCCATCGTCAGCGGCCCCACCTGCGTGCGGCGCAGTGCGTTCAGGTGCGCGCCACAACCGAGCGCGGCGCCGATATCCTGCCCCAGCACGCGGATATACGTGCCCTTGCTGCAGGTCACCGACAACTTCAGGAACGGCGCCTCATAGGCCACCAGTTCCAGCTTGTGGATCACCACCGGACGCGCCTCGCGCTCCAGCGTGATGCCGGCGCGCGCATATTCATACAAGGGCTTGCCATCACGCTTGAGCGCCGAATACATCGGCGGCACTTGCGTGATCGGACCACGGAACTGCGCCAGCACGGCATGGATCTGTTCCAGCGTGACATCGACGTCACGCGTTTCCAGCACCTCGCCTTCGGTGTCGCCGGTATCGGTGGTCTGCCCCAAATGGACCGTGGTCTCATAGGTTTTGTCAGCCTCCAGCAAGTCCTGCGAGAACTTGGTGGCCTCACCAAAGCACAGCGGCAGCAAGCCGGTGGCGAACGGGTCCAGCGTGCCGGTGTGGCCCGCCTTCTTGGCGTTCAGCACGCGCTTGGCCTTGATCAATGCATCGTTGCTGGAAAAGCCGACCGGCTTATCGAGCAGCAGCACGCCGTCGACCAGGTCGCGGACTTTCTTGGGGTGGTTTTGCTTCATAAATCCAGCCAGCCGCCCTTATTCTGCGTCCGGCTTGGACTCGACGTCATCGTCGAGCGAACGGGTGGCGTTGGCCTGATCGATCAGCAGCGACATTTCCATGCCGCGTGCAGTCGAGGTGTCGTGCACGAAGTGCAGCGCCGGCAGCGTGTGGATATGCAGCCGCTTGCCCAGCTGGCCGCGCATGAAACCGGCCGCCTTGCCCAGCCCTTCGACCGTGCTCTTGATCGCTTCCTTGTCGTCCTTCAGCATGGTGAAAAACACCTTGGCGTGGGCGTAATCAGGCGTCACCTGTACTTCGGTGATGGTGATCATGCCGACCCGCGGGTCCTTCAGTTCGTAGGCGATGATTTCGGACAGGTCGCGCTGGATCTGGTCCGCCACGCGCAGACCGCGCTGTGGAATGGTTTTGCTATGTTTTGCCATGATGCGTACTGCTTTCCCTAAAACGGCAAGTGGACGGGAGCGCTTGCTCCCGTCCACTTTACCTGATCCTACCCGTGTCTGTAACGATTACAGGGTACGAGCGATTTCCTGAACTTCGAACACTTCCAGGGAGTCGCCTACCTGGATGTCGTTGTAGTTCTTCAGCGACAGGCCGCACTCCAGACCGGCGCGTACATCTTTGGCGTCGTCCTTGAAGCGTTTCAGCGAGTCGATCTCGCCCGACCACACCACGATGTTGTTGCGCAGCAGGCGTACCGAAGAGGCGCGCTTGACCACACCATCGGTCACCAGACAGCCGGCCACTGCGCCGACTTTCGAGACCAGGATGACCTGGCGAATCTCGACCTGACCAATGACGGTTTCGCGTTTCTCTGGTGCCAGCATGCCCGACAAGGCCGAACGAATTTCGTCGATCGCATCGTAGATGATGTTGTAGTAGCGAATGTCCACACCGTTCGACTCGGCCAGCTTGCGGGCCTGGGCATCAGCACGGGCGTTGAAGCCGATGATGACCGCTTTCGAGGCCACCGCCAAGTTGACGTCCGACTCGGTAATGCCACCAACCGCAGCATGCACCACCTGAACCCGCACTTCCGAGGTCGACAGCTTCTGCAGCGAGCTGACCAGCGCTTCTTGCGAACCCTGCACGTCGGTCTTGATGATCATCGGCAGGTTTTTGACTTCGCCTTCGGCCATCTGGTCGAACATGTTTTCCAGCTTCGCGGCTTGCTGCTTGGCCAGTTTCACGTCGCGGAACTTACCTTGACGGAACAGACCAATTTCACGTGCCTTACGCTCGTCGGCCATGACCATGACTTCTTCACCGGCTTGCGGCACTTCGGTCAGACCCTGGATTTCGACCGGAATCGATGGACCCGCTTCGTTGATCGACTTGCCGTTTTCGTCCAGCATGGCGCGCACGCGGCCATACGAAGAACCCGCCAGAATCACGTCGCCGCGCTTCAGGGTACCGGATTGCACCAGAATCGTCGCAACCGGGCCCTTGCCCTTGTCCAGACGACCTTCGACCACCAGGCCACGGGCCGGCGCATCGATCGGCGCTTTCAGTTCCAGCACTTCGGCTTGCAGCAGCACCTGTTCCAGCAGGGCGTCGATGCCCTCGCCGGTCTTGGCCGACACCGGCACGAATGGCGATTCGCCACCGTATTCTTCCGGCACCACTTGTTCAGCAACCAGCTCTTGCGTCACGCGGTCCACATTGCCACCCGGTTTGTCGATCTTGTTGATCGCCACCACCAGCGGCACGCCAGCGGCTTTCGCGTGAGCGATCGCCTCTTTGGTTTGCGGCATCACGCCGTCGTCCGCTGCCACCACCAGAATCACGATATCGGTGGCTTTCGCACCGCGGGCACGCATCGCCGTAAAGGCTTCGTGACCCGGCGTATCGAGGAAGGTGATGATGCCGCGTGGGGTTTCCACGTGGTAGGCACCAATGTGCTGGGTAATCCCGCCGGCCTCGCCCGACGCCACTTTGGCGCGACGAATGTAATCCAGCAGCGAGGTCTTACCGTGGTCGACGTGACCCATAACGGTGACCACCGGTGCGCGTGGCAGCGATTCAAAGTGAGCGTGCTCACCCTGGTCGGCCAGCAGCGCTTCCGGATCATCCATCTCGGCAGCAAAGGCTTTGTGACCCATTTCTTCGACCAGAATCATGGCCGTTTCCTGCTCCAGCACCTGGTTTATGGTGCACATCTGGCCCAGCGTCATCAGCTGTTTAATGACTTCGGAAGCCTTGACCGACATCTTGTGGGCCAGTTCGGCCACGGTGATGGTTTCCGGTACGTAGACGTCTTTGATGACGGCTTCGGTTGGTGCCTGGAAGTTGGTTTCGCGATCGTCCGCATGGTTGCCGCGACGGCCACCACTGCGACCACCACTACGCCAGCCGTCACGGCCGCCGGTCGGGCCACTGCTGCGGCCTTTGCCAGCACCGCCGCCCGGGGCGCCGCGCTTCTTCGCATCATCCTGCCAGGTCGACGAAACATTGGCCGACTTGATCGACTTCTTGTCCGCGCCCAGAGGCTTTTTCTCGTCTTTTTTCTCGCCCGGTTTGGCGGCGCCGGCGGCTGGCTTGTGCAGCGTGCCTTCGGCGACTTTTGGCTTGACCGGCACTGGCGCAGGCACCGGTTCCGGGGCCTTGATGGCGCGCCGTGGCGCGTTCATCATGGCCTTGATCTGGGCTACTTCATCGGCCACGGCCTTGCGGGCGCGCTCATTGGCTTCCGCTTTATCAGCAGCTTCCTTGGCGGCGACCGCAGCCTTCTTCTTGGCTTCTTCGGCAGCTGCTTTTTTCTTCTCTTCCGCAGCAGCGTCGGTGGCAGCTGGCGCCGCACCGGTCGCGACGGCGGTGGCCGCAGCAGCAGCGCTGGCTGCCGCTTTCTTGGCTTCGGCGTCAGCCTGCTTCTTGGCGTCGGCTTCGGCGGCGGCCTTGGCCTTGGCGGCCAGTTCCTGTTCCGCGTCCAGCTTGGCCAGGCGCTCTTGCTTCTCGCGCAGCTCGGCTTCCTGACGGGCGATCAGTTCGGCCTGTTTCCGGACCTCTTCTTCACGGCGCGCCACTTCGGCCGCATCGATCACGGGTGCGGCAGGCGCTGGGGCCGGTGCCGGTACGACGTCGTCGCGCTGGACGAAGGTCCGCACTTTCTTGACGGCGACCTGAATCGTGCGCGACTTGCCAGTGGCATCAGCCTGCTTGATTTCGGTGGTTTCCTTGCGCGTCAGCGTGATCTTCTTCTTTTCGGTGTCAGCCGCTGCGCCGTGGGTACGGCGCAGGTGATCCAGCAACTTATCCTTATCATCTTTCGACAATGGATCTGACGTCGAACTTTTTTCGACGCCGGCAGAACGCAGCTGCGTCAGCAGCAAATCTGCAGGCATCTTCAGTTCGGTGGCAAATTGGGCTACGTTGTTACTCGCCATTCAGTCCTCTTTTCTATGTGTCGCGGAGATGATAAAGATACTCAAATTA
>JBGSBQ010000281.1:0-5366 GCA_041730475.1 Sphingomonadaceae bacterium | reverse complement strand
GAGGTCCTGTGTATAACTGCGTCGGGGGATGATCAGGCCGCGCAAACGCGACTGCTGTATCAGGACATCCAGTAATACTTCGCCCTCGGCATTGCGCGGCAGGCGGTCAACGATGTCTTCCCGTGCCAGCAGTTGAACCGGCGAAATCAATTGGGTGGAGGTGAAAAAGGCAATGGCCTCGCGCTCCTTGGTACGGAGCGGGGTGAGAAAACACATGGGAATTCCGCGCGCCAGATTGTTCCACGCCCGCGCGGTAGGCGTCAGTGCGAATCGATGCTGCACGCCCGGGAATTCGGCAAAAATCATTTTCAGCGCATTATCCACAAAACCATTCGTCAGTTGTCCGTCGACGATCATCAGCGCGGGCGGCAAGTCCATCGCCATCCACGTGATCACCTTATCGGTATCGGCTGCATGGGAAAATGTGGCGCACAGGCTGAACGCTATGCCCGTCATCAAGCGTGGCCAACATTTGAACGGTGCCGCACTGGTTTGTCTCATTGCTCACATCTCCGTGACTAAATTCCGGCTCCAGTCGTGCTCATGCTGTAGTTTTTTTTCCGCTGCCGCATATATTAGGCCAAATAGATTGACGAAGCGAGTACGCTCAAGGTGATTTCTGCTGGACGGTCGCGGCCCGTTCCCCCGACGTGACGGCGCTGCATCAGCCCTTATGTGCCGCCACGGGCCGTCAGTGGCGCGCAGTGGTTTTGGTAGAATGTGTGGATATCAATTAAAGAGGCAGGGCCATGGACAGCGACACTGAATACAAAATCTTCGCAAGGCTCAGCCATCTGGAAACCGAGATCGTGACGTTGCGCGACAGTTATCTGGTCGTGAACAAGCGCTATACCGAAGCGCTGGTATCGATGAAATCCCTGACCAGTTCGACGATGGAGGCCGCGCTGCGGGCCTCGGTGGCGGCGGAGAATTCTTCGCAGGCCTGCAAGAATGCGACGGCAGCTGCCAAGGCCGCTGCCGCCGTCCCCGTCATCGAAGCGGCCGAGACCGCTGCAAAGGCGGCCGGGCTGGCGGCCGTGGCGGCGGCTGAAGCGGCTGCGGCGGCCTCGGCTGCTGCTGCTGCGGCGGCGGCGGCAGCCGCCTTCCAGGCCGATGAGACATCCATCCATGCTTCCAATGAGGCGGCGGCGGCCACCGCGCGTGCCACGGCCGCTGCCGCCTTCGCCGCCCAGATGGCGCTGGAAGCGTCAGACGCGACGAAGTCGCTCAAAGAATAGCGACTTGCTCCATGTGGACAGCCCCCGATCCCGGCTTTGAAACAGGCATTCCGCCAGTCGAGCCAGGGGGGCTGGGGCCGGCCATCGACTGGGCTCAGGTCGAGCAGTCGATCGACGCACTGGCAGCGGAAGTCCACGCGCTGTATGATGCCGCGCCGTTTGGCAGCCACATCCTGGATGCCCAGGGCACCTATCTGGAAATTAATGCACGGGAACTATCCTGGCTCGGGTATCGCCGCGAAGAAATCGTTGGCAAGAAGAAGCTGAGCGACTTCCTGTCGGCCGCCAGCCAGATCGTCCTGCAAAAATATCTGGCGGCATGGAGCCAGCGCAGCGTGCTGGTCGACCTTGAGCTGGAGCTGGTACGGCGCGATGGTAGTCGCATGCCGGTTGGCCTGAATTCAGCCGGATTTGCCGACGGTAGCGGGCAGTCGGCGGCGCGGCGCGGCGTGATGTTTGATCTGCGCGATCACCAGCAGCAGAAAATTGATGTGCTGGTGGCCAATGCCGCCTTCGATTCGGTCAGCGGCATGTGTATCACCGACAGCGAGCATGTGATCCAGCACGTCAACCAGGCCTTTACCGACCTGACCGGGTATAGCGCGCAGGAAGTCATCGGCCAGACACCGCGCCTGCTCAGTTCCGGGCACCACGATGCGACGTTTTATCAGCACCTGTGGCAAACGGTGCACGAGCAGGGCCGCTGGCAGGGGGAAATCTGGAACAAGCGCAAGGATGGCAGCTTCATCATCGAATGGCTGAGTATTACGGCCGTGTTCGACGCGGCGGGCAAGGTCAGTAACTACATCGGCAGTTTTCTCGACATCACCGGGGTCAAGACCAGCGAGGCCGAGCTGTTCCGGCTGGCCTACTACGACCCCCTGACCCAGCTGCCCAACCGGCGCCTGTTGCTCGATCGCCTGACTCAGGCGCTGGCGGGCGCGCGGCGCAATGGGCAGAGCGGCGCCGTGCTGTTCGTTGATCTCGATCACTTCAAGACCATCAACGATACGTGCGGCCATGCGGCCGGCGATGTAGTCCTGGTGGAAACGGCGCGGCGCTTGCGGACGGCCGTGCGGGCGGCCGACAGCGTGGCGCGGCTGGGCGGGGATGAGTTTGTCGTGTTGCTGGAGAACTTGCACCCGGAAGCCGGGGCCGCGCTCGCCGAGGCCGAACGCGTGGCCGATAAAATCCTGCTAGCGCTCGGACGGGCCTACCTGCTGGGCGCCCAGGAGTTTCATTGCGGCGCCAGCATCGGCATTGAACTGTTTGTCGAGGGGACGTGCGCAGCCGACTTGATCCAGCATGCCGACCTGGCGATGTACCATGCCAAGGCAGGCGGACGGCGGCAAGTGCGGGTGTTTGATGCTGCCATGCAGGTGCAACTGATCGGGCGCACCGCGCTGGAGAATGACTTGCGGCATGCGCTGGAGCGCCAGCAATTCGAGCTGTATTTCCAGCCGCAAGTCGACCTGCAGGGGCAGATCGTGGCGGCGGAAGCCTTGCTGCGCTGGCGTCATCCGGAACGTGGCCTGGTCGCGCCGGCCGAGTTTATTGCGCTGGCCGAGGACACCGCGCTGATCGTGTCGATCGGCCTGTGGGTACTACAGGCGGCCTGCGCGCAATTGAAGGCGAGGGAAGCGATGCCGCAGGCGCGGCATTTGCAACTGGCCGTCAACGTGAGCGCGCGCCAGTACCGGCAGGACGATTTCCTGTCGACGATGCGGCAGGTGTTGCGTTGCAGCGCCATCGATCCGGGCAAGCTGGTGCTTGAGGTCACGGAGAGCATGATGCTCGACGTGCCGGATGCGATCGGCAAGATGACGGCACTGAAGGCACTGGGCGTGCGCTTTTCTATGGATGATTTCGGGACCGGTTATTCTTCGCTGGCCAGCCTCACCTTGTTGCCGCTGAGCGAGCTGAAAATCGACCAATCGTTTGTCCGCAAGCTGGGAACCAATCCCCATGACGCTATCATTGTGCGGGCCACTATCGCGCTGGGCCAGTCGCTGGGACTGGAGGTGATTGCCGAAGGCGTGGAGACGCAGCAACAGCGCGACATGCTGGCCCATAAAGGTTGCCAGCGCTATCAGGGGTACTTTTTCAGCAAACCGGTGCCGGTTGCCGAATTTGACGCGCTGTTGCAGCCCTTGGCCAGCTGCTGACGACTCAGGCGCGCTGGCGGCGCGCCACGCCGGCCAGCAGTCCCAGGCCCAGCACCAGCATGGCGATGCTGTCCGGTTCCGGCACCGCTGGCAGCTGGGCGCTCGGATAGCCGGCAGCGAGGGCGTCGGGCGAGCCGGGGATCAATGGGTCGCCGTAGAACTTCCAGCCGAACGCATAGGTGCCGCTGTACGGGGCTTTGACCGGCGCGTAGATGGACGTGTAGCTGAACACGCCCGATGCCTGGCCGACGGCCAGCCCGCCGTCGGGGGCGGTCAGGACCAGTTCATTCGGACTGGCAAACGTGTACGGCGGCGTCGCAATGATCGATTGGCTCCAGCCATCGGCCAGCATGATCTCGCCCTGGATGCCGTGGTCGTTGAAATACGGGATTTCGATCGATTGCAAGCTCATGTAAGGCATCGCCTCGAGCGGCAGGTTGTTCGGGTTGTACAGTCCGCCCAGCGAGTTAATGATGGAAAACTGGTAGACGTACAGGCCGTCAGAATTCTTCGTTACCGACTCACTGATTGTTGGCGTCGGGGCTACGATGGCGCTGGCCTGGGCTGGCGCTTGCAGCGCTCCCAGCAGGACGGTGGCGGCAAGCAGCAGGTGAGACAGGCGCATGGTGACTCCAATCAGGGAAAAGTGATAATGTGTGAATATTCGATGTAATTATGACATCATAATAGCACTCTCTTTCGCTCTTTGTATAGCGGCAAGGATGACAAATATCGCCAACAGCAGATTCAGGGGACCACATGTTGAGAGTGCGAAAGGCCGCGCTGATGCTGATGCTGCTGGTCGGTGCCGTTGCTGCGCAGGCGGCCGAGAAAATGCGGTTTGTTCTGTCGAATTTCCCACCGTATGCCTACGAAGAGCACGGCAAGATCATTGGCCTGGGCGTGCAGCGGGTCGAAAAAATCTTGCACAATGCCGGCATCGACTATGAACTGAGCCTGGTGCCGAATTTCGGGCGGGTGCTGCAGAATCTGAAGGAAGGCAAGTCCGACGGGTTCTTTCTTGCCTCAAGAAACGCGGAACGCGACGCCGTCGCCACGCTGACATTGCCGGTGCTGCTGAATCGCTGGGTGTGGGTCGTTCCCAGTGGTAGCAAGCTCGATCCGGGCAGCAGCGAATTCAAAACGCAGGCCCGGCTGGGCACCCACATGCACAGCAATACCCATGTCTGGCTGCTGCAACATGGCTACACGGTGACAGGCGCGCCGTCGAACATCAGCAACCTGCTGGTGATGCTGAAGATGGACCGTATCAACGCCATTCTGTTATCTGAGCTGGTGTTCAATGAGGCCCTGATGCGGGCCGGGCAACCCATCGATGGTTATAGCCGGATGCTGCACAGCGAGCACCATTTTGGCATCTACATTGCGAAGACTTACCTGGCGAGCCATCCAGGTGTGCTGGAGCGCATCAATGACGAGATCCGCAAGGCGGCGCTCTAGCAGGGCGGTGCTGCTCAGGCCTTGCGGAAACGGGCCGGATTGAAACCGCTGGCGTCGGTGTACGGCGTGCTGCCTTCGATCAGGTCGGCCAGCAGGCGCGCGCTGGCCGGGCCCAGCGTGAAGCCCTGATGGCCGTGGCCGAAGTTGAACCACAGGCCAACGTGGCGCGGGGCGGCGCCGATCACCGGTTTCATGTCGGCCGTGCAGGGACGGTTGCCCAGCCACGGTTGCGCTTCGACCGGCTGGCCCAGATCCAGTAGCTGGCGCGCCGCCACTTCGCAGCCGGCCAGCTGGCGTGGCGTGGCGGGGGCATCGATGCGGGCGATTTCGGCGCCGGTGGTGATGCGCAGGCCGCGTTGCTGGGGCGCCATCAGATAGCCGCGCTCGGCATCCAGCGTGGCCAGGTTGAGGCGGGCGCCGTCGCGGTAATGGCGGTGGTAGCCGCGTTTGATCATCAGCGGCAAGCGGTAGCCGAGGCGCGCGGTCAGCGTAGCGGCCCATG
>JBGSBQ010000280.1:0-5389 GCA_041730475.1 Sphingomonadaceae bacterium | reverse complement strand
CCCGGCTTCCACTCACCCGATTGCAGGCTTTGCGTAATCAGCGCCTTGATTTGCTGGTACAGTGGCGAGAAGGTCGGCGACGCGCCCGCCAAACCTGGCGCCGCAGCCGCACCTGTCGCAGACGGGCTGGCCGTCGCACTGGTGGTGCTGGCAGGGTGACTCGGGTTGGGCGTGACGGGATTCATAGACCGGGATTTCACCACAAAACCACCTTGTACGTCCAGCAAAACCGGCAATAACTTATGTGTCTTATATAAGACATAAGATAGGATTGACAGATAGTGACGGCAAGCCTACACTCGCCGCCATGCGCATTCTGGCTTTTGGTATCATTATGATTTTCCCGAACCAGCGTACGCCTAGCTGCACGAACGTTTTCATTCCCACTTTGGAGATTCATCATGGCTAAAACCCCTATGCGCGTTGCTGTCACCGGTGCTGCCGGTCAAATCGGCTACGCCCTGCTGTTCCGCATCGCTAACGGCGACATGCTGGGCAAAGACCAGCCGGTCATCCTGCAACTGCTGGAAATCGCCGACGAAAAGGCACAAAAGGCGCTGAAAGGCGTGATGATGGAAATCGACGACTGCGCGTTCCCGCTGCTGACCGAGATGACCGCCCACTCCGACCCGCTGACCGCCTTCAAGGATGTCGACGTCGCCGTGCTGGTGGGCGCCCGTCCACGTGGCCCAGGCATGGAGCGTAAAGACCTGCTGGAAGCCAATGCCCAGATCTTCACCGTGCAAGGCAAGGCGCTGGATGCCGTCGCATCGCGCAACGTTAAAGTACTGGTGGTCGGCAACCCAGCCAACACCAACGCTTACATCGCCATGAAATCGGCACCATCGCTGCCAGCCAAGAACTTCACCGCCATGCTGCGTCTGGACCACAACCGCGCGCTGTCGCAAGTGGCTGCCAAGACCGGCACCGCCGTCAAGGACATCGAACAGCTGTGCGTATGGGGCAACCACTCGCCAACCATGTACGCTGACTACCGCTTCGCTACGGTCGACGGCAAGGCTGTCAAGGACCTGATCAACGATCAGGAATGGAACGCTAACACCTTCCTGCCGACCGTCGGCAAGCGTGGCGCCGCCATCATCGAAGCACGTGGCCTGTCGTCGGCTGCATCGGCTGCTAACGCCGCCATCGACCACATCCATGACTGGGTACTGGGCACCGCCGGCAAGTGGACCACCATGGGCGTTCCTTCGGACGGTTCGTATGGCATTCCAGAAGGTACCGTGTTCGGCTTCCCTGTCACCACCGAAAACGGTGAGTACACCATCGTTCAAGGTCTGGAAATTGATGCCTTCTCGCAAGAGCGCATCAACATCACCCTGAAAGAACTGACCGAAGAGCGCGAAGGCGTCAAGCACCTGCTGCCATAATCGTTTCTTCCGTGGAACCGGTTCAAGCACCGCTCCGCTCTACCCGCCACACTGCCCCGAGCAGTGTGGCGGCGTCCCACCCTGTCGCCACCGCGACCCTTCCTGTTGCTCCCATGCATCCATCCGAGGTTTTATTTCAGGGCAATCGCCAGCCGCTGTTGCTGCCCGCTTGCGACCATTACGCCGGCTCCGAAAAGCTGATGCGCAAATCGATTGCCCTGCAGCAAGAGCTTGGCCCCCTGTTCGACATCACGCTGGACTGTGAAGACGGCGCCAGCGCCGGCAACGAAGCAGCACACGCCCGTCTGGTGGCGGAATTGCTGCTGTCGGACGCCAATCAGTTCAACCGCATCGGCGCCCGCGTGCACGATGTCGACAGCCCGCATTTCGCAAGTGATGTCGAGATCATCTGCGCCGCCGCGCCACGGCTGGCCTATATCGTGGTGCCGAAAGTGAACGGCGTGCAGCACACCATGCGCGCCATCGAACTGATCAATGAACACGCCTGCAAGGCCGGCCGCCCCGACCTGCCGGTGCACGTACTGATCGAAACCCATGGCGCGCTGCGCGACGTGTACGAGATCGCCGCCCTGCCGCAGGTCCAGTGCCTGTCGTTCGGCATCATGGACTTCGTGTCGGCCCACTATGGCGCGATCCCCGGCAACGCGATGCGCACCCCGGGCCAGTTCGCGCACCCGCTGGTGGTGCGCGCCAAACTGGAAATCGCCGCCGCCTGCCACGCGCACGGCAAAGTGCCATCGCTCAATGTGACGACCGAAATCAAGGACACCGCCGTGGTCGCCAACGACGCCCAGCGCGCCGCCGCCGAATTTGGCTACACCCGCATGTGGAGCATCCACCCGAGCCAGATCAAGCCCGTCATCAAGGCCTTCACGCCGCGCGTGTCCGAGGTTAACGAGGCCGCCAGCATCCTGCACGAGGCAGCGCTAAAAGACTGGGGGCCGATCTCGCAGAATGGCCGCTTGCACGACCGGGCCAGCTACCGATATTATTGGACTGTTTTGCAGCGCGCCAAACTGGCCGGATTGACCTTGCCCGAATCGGTCGCCGCCATGCTCGCTGCCCAAGCCACCGAACACCCACTGGAAGCCTCATAATGTCCCTCACCAAATTCCTCTCGACCAGCGTCGTGGCGCTGGCCGCGCTGACGCTGAGCGCCGGCGCCCACGCCGAAGTCAAGCCCACGGCCAAGGCCAAGAGCAGCAAATCAGCCAAACACGCCGAACCCAAGGCACCGGACGAAGAAGCCGATGAACCGGTAGTAGGCGGGTCAAGCGTGACCGAATTCGACTGCGAACTTGGCAACAAGATCACGATTTACCACAATGAGGGCGATCTGGCCCACATCGCGCTGCGCTGGAAGAAGCGGCTGCACCGCCTGACGGCCGTCGGCACCACCACCGGCGCGCTGCGCTTTGAAAACAAATTTTATGGCCTGATCTGGATTGGCATCCCGGCCAAAGGCATGCTGCTCGATTCGAAACAGAACCGCCAGCTGGCCAATGAATGCCGTAACGCCGAACAGGCCAAGTCGGTGTCGCTGACCGAAACCAGCGCTGACAAGCTGTAACCTCCCCTGCCCCCATATCAGACGACACCCACTGAAGGAGAAGTCATGTCAAGCAACACTCTGAATACGCTGAAAGAATTCACCATCTCGGGCAAGAAAAAGGGCAAGTTCTACTCGCTGCCCGCCCTCGAAAAAAGCCTGGGCCTGAAAGTCTCGCGCCTGCCGGTGTCGATCCGCGTGGTACTGGAATCGGTGCTGCGCAACTGCGACGGCAAGAAAGTCACCGAAGACCACGTCAAGCAGCTGGCCAGCTGGAACGCCACTGCGGAACGTACGGACGAAATCCCGTTTGTGGTTGCCCGCGTGGTGCTGCAAGACTTCACCGGCGTGCCGCTGCTGGCCGATCTGGCCGCGATGCGCAACGTCGCCTACAAGATGGGCATCAACGCCAAGAAGATCGAACCGCTGGTGCCAGTCGATCTGGTGGTCGACCACTCGGTCACCATCGACCACTTCCGCGAACCGAAAGCGCTGGACCTGAACATGAAACTGGAATTCTCGCGCAATAACGAGCGCTACCAGTTCATGAAGTGGGGCATGCAGGCATTTGACACCTTCGGCGTGGTGCCACCGGGCTTCGGCATCGTGCACCAGGTCAATCTGGAATATCTGGCGCGCGGCGTCCACAAGACCAGCGAAGACGTGTACTACCCGGACACGCTGGTTGGTACCGACTCGCACACCACCATGATCAACGGCATCGGCGTGGTCGGCTGGGGCGTGGGCGGCATCGAGGCGGAAGCCGGCATGCTGGGCCAGCCGGTCTACTTCCTGACCCCGGACGTGATCGGCGTTAACCTGACCGGCATCCTGCGCGAAGGCTGCACCGCGACCGATCTGGTACTGACCATCACCGAACTGCTGCGCAAAGAAAAAGTGGTCGGCAAGTTCGTCGAATTCTTCGGCGAAGGCACCGAGACGCTGTCGCTGACCGACCGCGCCACCATTGCCAACATGGCCCCGGAATACGGCGCCACGATGGGCTTCTTCCCGGTCGACGACGCCACCATTGAATACTTTGAAGGCACCGGCCGCACCAAGGCCGAAATCGACGCCTTTGCCGCCTACTTCAAGGCGCAGGGCCTGTACGGCGTGCCAAAGGCAGGCGACATCGATTACACCCGCGTGGTGGAACTGAACCTGACCAGCGTGACGCCATCGCTGGCCGGTCCGAAGCGCCCGCAGGACCGTATCGAAATCGGCAACGTCAAGAACAACTTCACCGAACTGTTCTCCAAGCCGACCACCGAAAACGGCTTCAACAAAAAAGCCGAAGACCTGACCCGGACCTACACCACCAGCAATGGCGTGGACGTCAAGAACGGTGATGTGCTGATCGCCGCCATCACCTCCTGCACCAACACCTCGAATCCGAGCGTGATGCTGGCGGCCGGCCTGCTGGCCAAGAAAGCCGTGGAAGCCGGCCTGACCGTGGCGCCGCACATCAAGACCTCGCTGGCACCCGGCTCGCGCGTCGTCACCAACTACCTGCAAGCGGCGGGCCTGCTCGGCTATCTGGAACAGCTGGGCTTCGGCGTGACCGCCTACGGCTGCACCACCTGCATCGGCAATGCCGGTGACCTGACCCCGGAACTGAACGCGGCCATCACCAGCAACGACATCGTGGCCTCGGCCGTACTGTCGGGCAACCGCAACTTCGAAGCCCGGATCCACCCGAACATCCGCTCCAACTTCCTGGCCTCGCCACCGCTGGTCGTGGCCTACGCCATCGCCGGCAACATGACGGTCGACCTGATGACCCAGCCTGTGGGCAAGGGCAAGAACGGCAAGGACGTGTATCTGGGCGACATCTGGCCGACCTCGAAAGAGATCGCCAAGCTGATGAAGTTCGCCATGAACTCCAAGGTCTTCAAGGATAACTACGCCGACGTCAAAGGCAATCCGGGCGAGCTGTGGGAACACGTATCGAGCACCGAAGGACAGGTCTACAACTGGCCTGCCTCGACCTACATCGCCGAGCCACCGTTCTTCGACGGCTTCGAGATGAGCCCCAAGCCCACCGCGGACATCCGGGGCGCGCGCGTGCTCGGACTCTTCGGCGACTCGATCACCACCGACCACATCTCCCCGGCCGGTTCGATCAAGGAAGACGGCCCGGCCGGTAAATGGCTGCTGGCCAACGGCGTGCTGAAAGCCGATTTCAACTCCTACGGCTCGCGCCGCGGCAATCACGAGATCATGATGCGCGGCACCTTCGCCAACGTGCGCATCAAGAACCGCATGATCCCGGCCAAGGCTGACGGTTCGGCGGTCGAGGGCGGCATCACCATCCACCAGCCGAGCGGCGAACAGCAGTCGATCTACGACGCGGCGATGAAGTACGTCGCGGCCGGCACGCCGACCATGGTGTTCGGCGGCGAGGAGTACGGCACCGGCTCGTCGCGCG
>JBGSBQ010000279.1:0-5431 GCA_041730475.1 Sphingomonadaceae bacterium | reverse complement strand
CCAGGCTTACACGCCACGCGACGCCACCACCAATCCGTCGCTGATCCTGAAAGCGGTGCAGAAGCCCGAGTATCAGCCGCTGCTGGAAAAAGCCGTGCGCGACAACCTCGATAACTCGATCACCACCACCATCGACCACCTGCTGATCGCTTTCGGCAAACAGATCCTGCGCACCATCCCGGGTCGGGTTTCGACCGAAATCGACGCCCGCCTGTCGTTCGACACGGAAGGTTCGGTTACCAAAGCGCGCGAACTGATCGAGCTGTATCGTCAGGCCGGCATCGAGCGCGAACGCGTGCTGATCAAGATGGCCGCGACGTGGGAAGGCATCCGTGCCGCTGAGCAACTGGAAAAAGATAACATCCACTGCAATATGACGCTGCTGTTCTCGCTGGGTCAGGCCATCGCCTGCGCCGAAGCGGGGGCCCAGCTGATTTCGCCGTTCGTCGGCCGCATCTACGACTGGTACAAGAGCAAGACCGGTCTCGAATACACCGGCGCCGATGATCCGGGCGTGCAATCGGTCAAGCGCATCTACAGCTACTACCGCAAGTTCGGCTACAACACCGAAGTGATGGGCGCCAGCTTCCGTAATACCAGCCAGATCGTCGAACTGGCCGGCTGCGACCTGCTGACCATCAGCCCGGAACTGCTGCAAAAGCTGGCTGACAGCAATGAACCGGTGACCCGCAAGCTGGACAAGGATGCCACCGGCGGCGCTATGGTCAAGCTGACCCAGGACGAAAAAACCTTCCGCTTCCAGCTCAATGACGACCAGATGGCATCCGAAAAACTGGGCGAAGGCATCCGCGCCTTCTGCGCCGATTCGGGCAAACTGAAGCAAATCATCTCGGGCATGCGCTAACAATTCCGTCGTTTCCGCGCAGGCGGGAACTCAGCGGGGTTCGCACCCAAGCAGGAGCATGGCAGGCGCCATCCTCCTGCTTTTTTCATACCTAAAACACAATAAATGTACTGCACAGTGTAGTACAAAACGTTACATTAAAGCCTGTAATACAATGTTGCAACTCCAGCAGGCCAGACCATCCCGCTGGCGCAACGTTCCCCATCTTTTTACGAGCCCGTCCATGAGATCAGTCCCTCGTTCTACCGCCGTCGCCACGGCTGCGCTGACGCTATCCCTGTTGAGCGCATGCGGCGATAAAGCTGCCACTGCCGGCGGCCCGCCACCGCCCGCCACCGTCACCATCATTACCGTGGCACCGGCCGCCGTCACGCTGACCAGCGAACTGCCGGGCCGGCTGGAAGCCTCGCGCACCGCGCAAGTGCGGGCCCGTACTGCCGGCATCGTACTGCAACGGGTCTACCAGGAAGGTGGCGAAGTGAAGGCGGGCGAGGTGCTGTTCCGTATCGATCCGGCCCAGTTCCAGGCCTCGTTTGACAGCGCCAGTGCCGCCGTCGCCAAGGCCGAAGCCAATCTGGCGCAGGCCGACCTGAAGGTCAAGCGCTACAAGCCGCTGCTGGCCGCGCAGGCTGTCAGCCAGCAGGAATTTGACGACGCCGCCACGGCACAGAAACAGGCCGCCGCCGATCTGGCCACGGCCCGCGCGGCGCGCACCAGCGCCAATCTGACACTCGGCTACGCCACCGTCACGGCACCGATCGCCGGCCGCATCAGCCGCGCGCTGGTCACCGAAGGTGCGCTGGTCGGTCAGGGCGAAGCGACGCCGATGGCCACCGTGCAGCAGCTCGATCCGATCTACGTCACCATCACCCAGTCCTCCACCGAACTGCTGCAACTGCAGAAGGCCATGGCCAGCGGCAAGCTGCAGCGGGCCGGCAAGGATCAGGCCAAGGTCACGCTGGTGACCGAAGACGGCCAGGTTTATCCGCAGGCCGGCAAGCTGCTGTTCTCCGATGTCTCGGTCGATGAAAGCTCGGGTGCGGTGTCGATGCGGGCCGAATTCCCCAATCCAAACCGCAGCCTGCTGCCCGGCATGTACGTGCGCGCCCGCCTCGAACAGGGCGTGGCCCAAGCCGCCATCACGGTGCCGCAACAGGCCGTGGTGCGCAGTCCCGAAGGCGCCTCGGTGTGGATCGTCGGCACCGATAACAAAGTGGTCGCGCAGCCAGTCACGGCGAACGCCAATCAGGGCCAGGACTGGATCGTCAGCAGTGGCCTGAAAGGCGGCGAACGCATCATGGTTGAAGGCTTCCAGAAGGCCAAGCCGGGTGCCACCGTCAATCCGCAGCCGTGGAAAGGGCCGGCTGCAGCAGCTGCCGCCCCGGCTGCCCCCGCCGCTCCTGCAGCAGCCAAATAACCGGGAGCCCAGATGGCAAAGTTCTTCATCGATCGCCCCGTGTTCGCGTGGGTGATCGCCCTCTTCATCCTGCTCGGCGGTGCACTCGCCATCACCATCCTGCCGGTGGCGCAGTATCCGACTATTGCGCCACCGTCCATCGTCATCACCACCAATTACCCGGGCGCCACCGCGCAGGTGCTCGATGATGCCGTCACCAGCGTCATCGAACAGGAAATGAACGGGGCCGACGGCCTGCAATATGTGGAGTCGCAAAGCGAAGCCACCGGCGCCGTCACCATTACCGTCACCTTCGTCCCCGGCACCAATCCGGATCTGGCTGCCGTCGATGTACAGAACCGCATCAAGCGCGTCGAATCGCGCCTGCCAGCCGCCGTTACCCAGCAGGGCGTGCAGGTCAACAAGGCCCGTTCCAACATCCTGATGTTCGTCGGCCTGACCTCGACCGACGGCCGGCTCGACCCGACCGGCCTCGGTGACTACATGGCGCGCAACGTCGTCAATGAGATCAAACGCATTCCCGGCGTCGGTCAGGCCCAGTTGTTCGGCACTGAACGCGCCATGCGCATCTGGATCGATCCGAACAAGCTGGTGGGACTGAAGCTGGCCATGTCCGATGTGACGGCGGCGATCAAGGCGCAAAACGCGCAAGTCACTTCGGGCACGCTGGGCGACCTGCCCAGCCCTGCGCAGCAGACGCTGTCGGCGCCCATCGTGGTCACCGGCCAGCTGTCCTCGACCACCGAATTCGGCCAGATCGTGCTGCGCTCGAATCCGAACGGTTCAACGGTGCGGCTGAAGGACGTGGCGCGCATCGAAATGAGCGGCGCCAGTTTCAACATCAACGCCCGCCTGAACGGCGCGCCGTTCTCCGCGATTGCGGTGCAGCTGTCGCTGACCGGGAACGCGCTGCAGACCGCGACCGCGGTGCGCACCCGCATGGATCAGCTGGCGAAGTACTTCCCGCCCGGCGTCAAGTACACGATCCCGTACGATACCTCGCTGTTCGTCAAAATCTCGATTGAAGAAGTGGTCAAGACGCTGCTGGAAGCGGTGTTGCTGGTGTTCCTGGTGATGTATCTGTTCCTGCAAAACTTCCGCTACACACTGATCCCGACCATCGTGGTGCCGGTCGCGCTGATGGGCACCTTCGCAGCGATGCAGGTGTTCGGTTTCTCGATCAACGTGCTGACCATGTTTGGCATGGTGCTGGCAATCGGCATTCTGGTCGATGACGCCATCGTGGTGGTCGAAAATGTCGAACGCATCATGAGCGAGGAAGGCCTGTCGCCACGCGACGCCACCCGCAAAGCCATGACCCAGATTACCGGCGCCATCATCGGCATCACGCTGGTGCTGATCGCTGTATTCATTCCAATGGCCTTCTTCGGCGGTGCGGTCGGTGCGATCTATCGCCAGTTCTCGCTGGCGATGGTGTCGGCCATGCTGTTCTCGGCGCTGATGGCGCTGACGTTGACGCCGGCCCTGTGCGCGACAATTTTGAAACCCGTAGAAGCCGGCCATCACCACGAGAAGAAAGGCTTCTTCGGCTGGTTCAACCGCCGTTTCGCCGTCACCGCGACCAGCTATCAGGGCGTGATCGCCCGCATGCTGACGCGCACCGGACGCTATCTGGTGATCTTCGCGCTGATCCTCGGCGTGGTCGGCTGGCTGTATGCCCGTCTGCCATCGTCGTTCCTGCCGAATGAAGATCAGGGCTACCTGATCGCCAACGTGCAGCTGCCGCCGGGCGCTTCCACCAGCCGCACCCAGGCTGTGCTGGCGCAGGTTGATGCCTACTTCCGCAAGCAGCCGGCGGTGGCGCGCACGATTGCCATCGCCGGATTCTCGTTCTCCGGCAACGGCCAGAACGCCGGTCTGGTGTTCGTGCCGCTGAAGGACTGGAAGGAACGTGGACCGCAGGACTCGGCCCAGGCGATTGCGCAGCGCGCCTTCGGCGCCCTGTCCGGCATTCCGGACGCGATGGTATTCCCGCTCAGCCCTCCGCCGATCCGTGAACTGGGCAATGCCACCGGCATCACCGCGCGCCTGCAGGACCGCAGCGCACTCGGTCACGCCGCACTGATCACAGCCCGCAACCAGCTGCTTGGACTGGCCGCCAAGAGCCCGATCCTGAAAGGCGTGCGTCCCGAAGGTCTGGAGGACGCGCCGCAGCTGCAAGTCGATATCGACCGTGAAAAAGCCAATGCGCTGGGCCTGACCTTCGCCGACATCAACAGCACGCTGTCGATCGCGCTGGGCTCCTCGTATGTCAACGACTTCGCCAGCAATGGCCGCCAGCAGCGCGTCATCGTGCAGGCCGACGCGCCGCGCCGCCTGCAGCCGGAAGACATCCTGCGCCTGCACGCCCGCAGCAGCAATGGCAGCATGGTGCCGTTCTCCTCGTTCGCCAGCAGCCACTGGATACAGGGGCCGGTGCAACTGGTACGCTACAACGGCTACCCGGCCATCCGCATTACCGGCGACGCCGCACCGGGCCGCAGCAGCGGCGAGGCGATGGCGGAACTGGAACGGCTGGCGCAACAACTGCCACCGGGCTTCGGTATCGAATGGACCGGCCAGTCGCTGGAGGAAAAGACCTCCGGCTCGCAAGCGCCGGCGCTGTTCGCGCTGTCGCTGCTGGCGGCCTTCCTGGTGCTGGCGGCGCTGTATGAAAGCGAAACCATCCCGGTTGCGGTGCTACTGGTGGTGCCACTGGGCGTGCTCGGTGCGCTGCTCGGCGCCACCCTGCGCGACTTGCCGAACGATGTCTACTTCAAGGTTGGCCTGATCGCGATCATCGGTCTGTCGGCCAAGAACGCGATTCTGATCATCGAGTTCGCCAAAGACCTGCAAGCACAGGGCAAGGGCCTGATCGAAGCGACGCTGGAAGCGGTGCACCTGCGCTTCCGCCCCATCATCATGACCTCGCTGGCCTTCATTCTGGGCGTGCTGCCTCTGGCCCTCGCCAGCGGCGCGGGCTCTGCCAGCCAACGTGCCATCGGCACCGGCGTGATCGGCGGCATGGTGGCGGGCACCATCCTGGCGGTGTTCTTTGTACCTATCTTCTTTGTGGTGGTACGCAGCATCTTCAAGGGCAGCGAACGCCAGCGCCAATTCGACGCACAACACGGACACCAGATCGGAGC
>JBGSBQ010000278.1:0-5447 GCA_041730475.1 Sphingomonadaceae bacterium | reverse complement strand
CGAGCGCGTCAGCAGGACGGCGCAAATGACACCGGCCAGCAGCGCCGCGCAGCCCAGCGCCAGCAGGATGTTGCGGCCGTTGCGGCCGTGCGCTTCCACTTCCGCCACCATGGCATTGATCAGCGCATCCTGCTGGGCGGCCAGCTGTGCCAGCTCGTCGAGGTAGGCGCTGGTGACCGGGATCAGGGTGTCGCTGATCATCTGCCGCGCCAGCACGTCATTGCCGGCCACTTTTTCTTTGAAGATAGCAGCGGTGGTGGCGCGCGCCACGACGCGCCGCTCGGCGATGGTCTTCAGCCGTGCTTTGCCGGCGTCATCCGTCACCAGCCGTTCGACATCTTTTTGCAGCTCGCTATTTTTAGCGATCGAGGTCGCCACCAGGTCCTGGAAGTATTTCTGCTCGACGGGATCGGCATTCTTGACGGCGGCCAGGATGCGGGCATTGGTCAGCTGTATTCCCGCTTGCCAGGTCACGATGGCGCGCGAGCGCTGGATGCCCTCGACGGCAATTTGATCGCTGAGTTCGCCAACGCTGCGCAAATGCCACAGGCCGGTACCCGTCAGGCAGGCCATGAAGATCAGCAAGGTGGCAAAACCGAGACCCAGGCGGGTGCCGATACGGAGATTTGTCAGTGCCATGATGGTATCCCTGTCGGAGGTGGGTAGATGGTGCAGTGGCAGCATGCATTTTTCACCAGGCGGCCCGGCGTGGGAACGCATTGCTTCGCAATTCACTATTGCGTTGCACATACCTATCACGGCGCTAACCGCTGACTAAAATGGGTTGTGCACTTCATGGGGAGGCAACGTTGAAATACCCACAATGGGCGGGCCTGGCCTGTCTGACGATGAGTTTTTCTGCCAGCGCGCAGACCATGCTGTATGGCCTCCTCGACACCGGCATCGAACGTGCCAACAACATCAATGCGCGCGGCGATACGGCGCTGCGGATGCCGTCGCTGACGGGCAGCTTCCCGTCCCGGCTGGGTCTGCGCGGCGCTGAAGACCTGGGCGGTGGCAACGCGCTGGTGTTTCAGCTGGAAACCGGGCTGGGGCTGGACACCGGCACCGCAGGTCAGGGCGGACGCCTGTTTGGGCGCCAGTCCTGGGTCGGTATCAAGGGTGGGTTCGGCAGCTTGACCGTGGGGCGGCAAAGCAACATGAGCTTCCATGCGCTGGTGAAAGCCGATGTGGCGGGGCCGGCGATTCATGGCGTGACGAATATGGATAGCTATATCCCGAATGCCCGCAGCGATAACTCGCTAGCCTATCTGGGTACGTTCGGCAATGCGGTGCTGGGCGCCAGTTACAGTTTCGGGCGCGACGCCTCGCCGCCGGGCGGGGCCGGCCCCGGTGCCACCAGTTGCCCGGGTGAGCAGGCCGGCGACGCACGCGCCTGCCGGCAGGCGACGGCGATGCTGGGGTATGACACGGGGCAATGGGGAATTTATGCTTCGTCGGACTGGCAACATGGTGGAACCGGCGCCACCAATGGCCTGGGGAAAAGTTCGGATACTGACCGGCGCCGCGTGCTGAGCGCCTATCGGCAGTTTGATGGCGTCAAGCTGGGTGCCGGGTGGTTACGCCGCAACACGGTTAGCAGCGTGCCAGCCGCGAGTGATCTGTATTTCGTGGGGGCCAGCATAGCGCGTGGCTTGTGGACCGGCGATGTGCAGTACAGCAGACTGAAGGTGCGCGCCTCCGCGAATGTTTCCGCGCTGTACGTCGCCCGCTTGAGCTATCACCTGTCACGCCGCACCGCACTGTATGCCTCGCTGGGCTACATTCAGAACCACGGCGCAGCGGCCGTTGCCGTCGATTCGGGCGGGACGGTGGGCAAAGGAATGCGCCAGTCCGGCCAGATGCTGGGCCTGCGCCATTCCTTCTGAGCTGAGCGCTTAGGCGTCGAGGCCCTTGGCCAGCACCTCGGCAACCAGTTCGTTCATGTCGAGACTGCGCTCAGTCGCCAGCGCTTGCAGGCGCTTCACCAGTTCACCATTCAGCTTGACGGCAAACGGCACCAGCCCCAGCGCCTGGTCGCGTTTGCGCTGTTCGCGCTTGTCGACGGCGGCATTGGTGGTGTTGCCAAAACCTGCGGTACCGGGCACGACCATCTTACCCATGAGTTTTTTGGCATCGCTTTTGGCTAATCCTGTTTTTTTCACGTTAATATCCTTTTAAAGGCGCTATTCTACTCGCCTGTCAGCTTAAGTTTGTGTTCCGGGGAGTCCGATGGCGTCGCGCACTCTGATGTTCTGTCTGGTATTGCTGGCAGTGGCACCGGCCTGTGCGGTGGCGCTACAATGGCCTGCCAAGGTTAGCGTCGGCCTGTATGAGTCAGGCTATCTGTATTCGGTCAGCAGCGGCGTCGGTATCGACAAGGATGTGATGGACGAAGTCGCCAAACGGGCCGGCTTTCGCGTTGAATATCTGATCATGCCACGGGCCCGGATCTGGGTCCGGCTGCGCGAAGGCAGCCTGATGGTGGCGGGCAGTGGCATCGCCACTCCCGAGCGTGAGAAATTTGCGTATTTTCTGCCCTACATGGGTTTGAAAAACTATGTGCTGCACCTGAAAACGCAGCCGGTTCGCTCGGCGGCCGAGTTTCTGGCACAGCCGCAGCTGGCCTGGGGAAAAATCCGAAGTTATACACATGGTCCGGACGGCAATGCCTTCCTCGGCCAATTGGGCCCGGCACGCTGGCAGGAAACGGCGTCACAGGACAATCTGTACCGAATGCTGAAAAATGGCCGCTTTACCGCCATGTTTGCGCTGCTGCCGTTTTATGCCAAATACCTGAAGGACAACCAGATGGAAGATCAGGTGCTGGTCGACGACTGGTTCCCGCGCGAAGCACCGATCCCCCACAGCCTGGTGCTGTCGCGCCAGTCTTTCGGTGAGAACGAGATCGCCGCCCTGCGCAAGGTACTGGAGGACATGCACAGGGACGGTACTCTGCTGCGCATTTTCAGCAAATACGTGGGCCCGCAAGCGCACACCATGCTGTTGCCTTAGGCGCCCCAGACGCCGCCGGCCACGCGCAGGAAGTTGGTGCCGAGGATTTTCTCGATGCGGCTGGCGGAATGGCCGCGTTGCGCCAGCAGGTCGGCCAGTTGCTGGAACTTGGCCGGGCCCGACAGGTCTGGCAGAAAGGGCACGATATCACCGCGCTCGCCGGTCGCGCCGATGCCGCTGGCGCGACGCTGCCGCACCTCGTCGTCCAGCCTTTTCATGTAGCCGGCCATGTCGTCGATGCGCGGCACGCTGCCATCGGTGCCGAGGCCCACATGGTCTTCGCCGCAGACCTGAATCGCATGCTCGATGTGGGCAATCAGGTCGGCCGCCAGCGGTTGCCGCCCCACCGCCAGGAAGGGCATGAAGTAGATCCCGACAAAGCCGCCACGCTCGGCGACCTGACGCAGTTCACGGTCGGTCTTGTTGCGCGGCAGATCGGCAATCGCGCGACAGCCGGTATGGGTGATGGCGATCGGCTGCTGCGAGGCGGCCAGCGCATCGAGGCAACTCTGTTCGCCGCTATGACTGAGATCGATCAGCACGCGCTGCCGGTTCAGTTCCTGCACCACGTCGCGTCCGAATCGCGTCAGGCCGCGGTTGGACGCCACCATGGAGCCATCGCCCAACTGGTTGGGGCCGTTGTAGGTCAGCTGGATCACGCGCACGCCCTGCTGCGCAAAGGTCGCCACGCGGCCAATGTCATCGCCCATCATGGCGGCATTCTGGAAGCCGAGGATGACGCCGATGCGGCCGCTGTCACGCGCGCGCAGGATGTCGGCCGCGCCCCGCACCAGCAGCAGGTCGTGCGGGTGCTGGCTTAGCATCGCATTCCACGCCGCCACGTCGGCCAGGCTTTTCTGGTACGGATCCTCCTTGCCGAACACATAGCCGATTGTCATGTTGAAGGCGTGCAGACCGGCGGCGCGGGCGTCGGCCAGTGAGCGTGCATCGATGCCGAAGCTGGCCGGATCGTCAAGCTGCGCAGCGGGCAGGTTGGGATTCTGGATGCTGCCCAGCGCATCGATGATCAGGGGCGCCGGCCTGCTGGCGGCCAGCGCAGGCGCGCCCAGTGCGCTCAGGCCTAGAGCGGCGGCGTGGTGCAAAAAGGATTGCAGAATATCGCGGCGAGTCGTCATGCGGGTCCTGTGGTTAGCGTTTTACGGTAATGCTGCTAAGTTAAGGTGCCGAAGCGCGCGCTTGCACCCCAGGACAAGAACTGGGGTCAGACCCGCTGGGACTCGGCGTCCCCGTCTGACCCTGGCTTTGCGTCGGTGGGGTTTGCCAGCCGAACTGCGCCTTAACTTAGCGGCATTAGCGTTTTACGGGGGCGTAGGCCATGCATTCGACTTCGACTTCGGCATTCAGCGCCAGGCCATTGGCGCCCAGCGCGCTGCGGGCTGGCAGGCGGCCGGGCTGGAAGTAGCTGACATAGACTTTATTGAAGTCGCCCCATTTGGCCATATCGGCCAGCATCACCGTACATTTGAATACGCTGTCCATGCCCAGTCCCATGTCTTTCAGCACGCTGGCGATGTTGTCCATCGCCTGCCGTGCCTGCGCGTCCATGCCGACTGCCAGACCGTTAGGTCCCGTACCCAATTGGCCGGACAGGTAGACTACATCGCCGGCCTGCACCGCCAGTGAGAACGGACGCGCCGGATCGTTACCCTTGTTGTGGTACACCAGCGCCGGATTGGCGGCGTTGGCGCCCAAGGTCAGTAGCAAGGCGAGCGCGCCCGCTACTTGTTTTAACGGTGTCAGTGGCATCACGATACTCCCCTCAGGCAGCCGGAATTGGCACAGCATTATAGCGAGCTGCGCAACGCGTTGGCGGGCCGCATATGCATCGCGATCGATGTGTGGCGCGCCACCGCAAGCAGGGCCACACCCAGCGTCGCCGCCAGTGCCAGCAACAGTGTCCAGTAGCCGATCGGCGCATGTTCGACATAGCTGGCCAGATAGCGCGCAATCGCCAGCGCTGCGATGGGTAGACCAAGCAGCGCTGACAGCAGCGCCAGCGCACCGATCTCGCGCAGCACCAGCAGCGCGATGTCGACGCGGCTGGCGCCATGCAGCTTGCGCAGCACGATTTCGCGGGCGCGCCGCTGCACCGTATGCGCCGACAGCACATAGGTGCCGAAGGCGGCGATCGCCAGTGCAATTGCGGTGGCGATCAAGAGCAGCTTGGCCATGCGGATGTCGTCCGCATAGTCGTCGTTCAGGATGTCGGCGGCCGGCCGCATGGCCAGGATGGCGTCCGGGAAGTAGCGTGGCCACAGCGTGCGTACGACTTGCTCGACTTCGCTGCGGCTGGCGCTGAAGCGCACGCTCAGCGTGTGGCCAGCGCTGGACAGCTCATACGCTACCGCACGCGGCGCACTGCGCATCGACTGGAAGCGCAGCTCGGGCGCAATGCCGATCACCAGCTTGGC
>JBGSBQ010000277.1:0-5463 GCA_041730475.1 Sphingomonadaceae bacterium | reverse complement strand
GGTGCGGGGTGGGACACCACCAAAAAAAACCGAGAGCCCCGGCAAATTTGCAGCGCCCCCCGGGGGGAGCGGGCCGCGCCCGCCGGCTAAAGGGTAGAAGCCGCCAGAAACCACGGCGGACCCGCCACAAGGAAGGGCGGGGCGGCCCCGTCTGACCCCAGATCTTGTCTTGTGGTGCAAGCGCACGCTACGGCACGCTAACTTAACGGCATTCGGGGACAGACCACGTTTTTTAAATGTATCGATTGGTAAGCGTCGCAAGATTGCATCGGTGCATTTGCTAGAATCCGGGCCGATTGTGGTTAGCCCTACGTAATCCGGTACAATCGTCGGTTAGCGTGCTGACAATGGTGTCCGAATTCACGTATAGATAAAAATAATGTTCTCTTTTTTACTGAGCTTTGTCGCTTCCGCGTTGTTGACGCTACTGGTCATTAAGGAAGCGAGACTGCATGGGCCGGCCCTCGATGCCGACTTTGCCAGTGTGCAGAAAGTTCACTCGCATTCCGTGGCCCGCATCGGCGGCCTGTCGATTTTCCTGGCGGTGGCGCTCAGTTCCTGTATTTCCATCTGGCGCGTGCCGGTCATGAGCAGCTGGCTGATGTCGCTGCTGGCCTGTTCCAGCGTGGCCTTCATCGGCGGTATCGTCGAAGACTATACGGGCCGCGTCAGCGCCACCCGGCGCCTGCTGCTGACCATGGCCGCTGCCGCCATGGGCTATTTCCTGCTCGATGCCCGCATCGATCGCATCGACTGGGCGTTTTCCGCGTGGCCGCTGCAATATATGTGGCTGACCCTGCCGTTGACGGTGCTGGCCGTGGCCGGTATCGCCAATGCCGTGAATATCATCGATGGCTTTAACGGGCTGGCCAGCGTGGTCACCATCTGCATGCTGCTGTCACTGGGCTATGTGGCGCTGCAGGTCAACGATATGTTCGTGCTGGTGGCCGCCCTGATGGTGGCGGGTGCCACGGCCGGCTTCCTGATCTGGAATTATCCGGTTGGCCTGATCTTCCTGGGCGACGGCGGTGCCTACTTCATCGGCTTCATGCTGGGTGAACTGGCGCTGCTGCTGGTGATGCGCAATCCGCAGGTGTCGACCTGGTACGCGGCGCTGCTGCTGATTTATCCGGCTTTCGAAACCCTGTTCTCGGTGTACCGCCGCATGTTCATCCGCGGTAAATCGCCGGCCATGCCGGACGGTATCCACCTGCATAGCCTGATCTTCCGCCGCATCGTGCAATGGGCCGTGGGCCGCAAGGAAGCGCGCGCGCTGATGCGCCGCAATTCGCTGACTTCTCCCTATCTGTGGATGTTTTCGCTGATGGCCGTGATCCCGGCCACGGTGTTCTGGCGTCACACCTGGCTGCTGATGTGCTGCTGCCTGCTGTTTATCGCCAGTTATGTGTGGCTGTATGTGCGCATCGTTCGTTTCAAGGCGCCGCGTTGGATGATACGGCACAAGAAGCACTAGCCGCACTTGCCTGCCGCCGGTATCGCACTTACCATGGCACCCACGTCCCTCTAATCCAACTTTCGAGCTCACTACACTATGGTCTCTCTGTCTCCTACCATCTTCAAAGCCTACGACATCCGCGGCATCATCGATAAAACTTTGGACGCTGGTGTGGCGCGCCAGATCGGTCAGGCCTTCGGTCAGGCTGCGCTGGCCAAAGGCGAGCGGGCGGTGGTGATCGGCCGCGATGGCCGTCTGTCCGGTCCGGAACTTGCCGCTGCGCTGGCGCAGGGCCTGCAGGCCGCTGGCGTCGACGTGATCGACCTGGGTGTGGTGGCGACGCCGATGGTCTATTTCGGGACCAACGTATTGGGCGCGGCATCCGGCATCATGGTGACCGGCAGCCACAATCCGCCGGACTACAATGGTTTCAAGATGGTGCTGGCCGGTGAGGCGATCCACGGGGTGGCGATTACCGCGCTGTATGACAGCATCGTTGCCCACGACGGCAGCGTAGCCGCCACCCCGGGCAGCTACCGCACCCACGACATCCGCGACGCTTACCTGAAACGCATCATCGACGACGTCAAACTGGCGCGCCCGATCAAGATCGCGGTCGATTGCGGCAACGGCGTCGCCGGTGCCTTCGCTGGTGACCTGTTCCGCGGCATGGGCTGCGAAGTGATCGAGTTGTTCTGCGAAGTCGATGGCAACTTCCCGAACCATCACCCGGATCCGGCGCACCCGGAAAACCTGCAGGATCTGATCCGCTGCCTGCAGCAGACCGACGCTGAAATCGGCATCGCCTTCGACGGCGACGGCGACCGTCTGGGCGTGGTCACCAAGGATGGCCAGATCATTTACCCGGACCGCCAGATGATGCTGTTCGCGGCCGATGTGCTGAGCCGCCATCCGGGCGAACAGATTTTGTACGACGTCAAATGCACGCGCCATCTGGCGCCATGGATCACCAAGCACGGCGGCCAGCCGCTGATGTACAAGACCGGCCACTCGCTGGTCAAGGCCAAGCTGCGTGAAACGGGTGCCCCGCTGGGGGGCGAGATGAGCGGCCATATCTTCTTCAAGGACCGCTGGTACGGTTTCGACGACGGCCTGTACTCGGGCGCGCGCCTGCTGGAAATCCTGACCCGCGAAGCCGATCCGTCCGCGCTGCTGAATTCCCTGCCGCAGTCGGACAGCACGCCGGAACTGCATTTGCACCTGAAGGAAGGCGAGAACGTGGCACTGATGGACAAGCTGCGCAGCGACGCCGTGTTCCCCGGCCATGAACAGATCATCACCATCGACGGCCTGCGGGTGGAATACGCCGACGGCTTCGGGCTGGCGCGTTCGTCCAACACCACGCCGGTGATCGTGATGCGCTTTGAGGCCGAGACTCCGGCTGCGCTGGAACGCATACAGGGCCAGTTCAAGAGCGTGATCCTGGCTGCCAAGCCGGACGCGGAACTGCCGTTCTGAGCTCCATGAACGCGCAAGGCAAACGGCCGCTGAACATCCTGCTGGTGCGGGTGTCGTCGATGGGCGACGTGCTGCACAACCTGCCGATGGTGGCCGACATCGCCCGGCACTTCCCCGACGCCCAGATCGACTGGGTGGTGGAGGAGGGCTATGTCAGTCTGGTACGGCTGAATCCACGGGTGCGCACCATCATCCCGTTTGCGCTGCGGCGCTGGCGCAAGAGCCTCGGCAAGCCGGAGACGCGGGCCGAGATCAAGGCATTCTTCCGTACCCTGCGCCAGCAGGAATACGATTATGTGTTCGATACTCAGGGCTTGCTGAAGACCGGCATCATCATGGGCGCGGCGCGCGTCGTGAAGGGCGGCCACAAGGTCGGTCTGGCGAATGGCTCCGAAGGCTCCGGCTACGAAGGCATTTCGCGCTGGTTCCATACCGACAGCATCCCGCTCGATCCGCGCACCCACGCGGTGGCGCGTGGCCGTCTGGTGGCGGGGGCGGCGCTCGGCTATGCGGTTGATACCCCGGCCGATTTCGGCCTGCCATCGATCAGTGCCAGCGACATCCGTCCAGACTGGATGCCGGCCACGCCGTATGTGGTGTACTTCCATGGCACCGCGCGTGATCCGAAGAAGTGGGCGCCCACTAACTGGATCGAACTGGGGCGCGCACTGGCACCGATGACCATCCTGCTGCCGTGGGGCTCGGACCAGGAAAAGGCCGCAGCCGAGCAGCTGGCGGCCGGCCTGCCGAATGCGCGCGTGCTGCCCAAGCTGTCGATGGCCGATGCCAATCTGCTGGCCCGCCATGCGGCGCTGGCGATCGGCGTCGATACCGGCCTGACCCACATCGCCGCCGCCTTCAGCGTGCCGACGGTGGAAATTTATGCCGATTCGCCGCGCTGGAAGACCGAGGGTAACTGGTCGCCGAAGATCATCAACCTCGGTGACAAGGGTACCCCGCCCGGTGTGCCGGAAGTGCTGGCGGCAGCTCAGAGCCTGCTCGCTTAAGCCATGCGGATCTTTTATTCCCTGATGTGGTGGCTGGCTTTGCCGCTGGTGCTGGCGCGCCTGTGGCTGCGCGGCCGCAAGGAACCGGGCTACCGCCAGCATTGGGGCGAGCGCCTCGGCTGGTATGGCGCCCGTCCGGCGAGTGTGCCACATGTGCCGCTGTCGATCTGGGTGCATGCGGTGTCGGTCGGTGAGACTCGCGCTGCCGAGCCGCTGGTCGACGCGCTGCTGGCGGCCTATCCGGACTGCCGCATCATCCTGACCCACATGACGCCGACCGGTCGTGCCACCGGCAAGTCGCTGTTTGCCAAACATGGCGCGCGCTTGCAGCAATCCTATCTGCCCTACGACACCAGCAGCATGGTGCGCCGTTTCATTCGCCATTTCGAGCCGCGTATCTGCATCCTGATGGAGACCGAAGTCTGGCCCAACCTGATCGCCGTCTGCGGCCAGCAGGGCGTACCGGTGGTGCTGGCGAACGCCCGCCTGTCCGAGCGTTCGCTGCGCAAGGCCCAGCGCTTCGGTCAGCTGATGCTGGACGCGGCGCGTGGCATTGCGCTGGTCGCGGCCCAGACCGAGGCTGACGCCGCGCGCGTGCGTTCGCTGGGCGTGCCAAACGTCGCCATCACCGGCAGTATCAAGTTTGACGTGGTGGTGCCGGAAATGGCGCTGGCCACCGGTGCCGCGCTGCGCGCTGCGATTGGCGCCCGTCCGGTGCTGTTGTGCGCCAGTACCCGCGAAGGCGAGGAAGCGCTGCTGCTGCAGGCGTTTGTCGAGGCCCGTGCCGCACTGCCAGCAGATGTGCTATTGCTTCTGGTGCCGCGTCACCCGCAGCGTTTCGACGAGGTGGAGCAAATGGTCACGGCCCGCAGCCTGCAGGTGGTGCGCCGCAGTCAGCTGGCTCTGGGCGCCGACGCCGTGGCGCTACCGTCCAGCACCGATGTGCTGCTGGGCGATTCGATGGGTGAGATGTTTGCCTATTACGCCGCCTGCGACTGCGCTTTCGTCGGCGGCAGCCTGCTGCCGCTGGGCGGCCAGAACCTGATCGAGCCGGCCGCGCTGGGCAAACCGGTACTGATCGGCCAGCACACCTTCAACTTCGCGCTGGTGACGGATGACGCGATCGCAGCCGGCGGCGCGCGCCGCATCGACGATGCCGCTGCCCTGATGCAGGCTGCCGCCGGGCTGCTGAACGACACCGCCGGCCGCGCCGAGATGGGCCGTCACGCCCTGGCCTTCGCCAACCAGCACCGCGGCGCCACCCAGCGCACGCTGGCGCTGCTGCCCGCGCTGCTGCAACGCTAGTGCCCTGAATTGCAGATTCGTTGAATAAATATGGCGAGAATCGCACCGATACTGCGTCACAAATGCGCGCAAGGCCCCGGCCTTGCAGTAATGCCGTTAAGTTACCGTGAAAGCCAGCTGCTGTATGCGCGCACCTGTCCCTCCCGCCTACAGGCAAGATCGGTACTGCCGCCCGGCCCGACCCCTCGGATGTGGCGGCGTGCTACATGCTGGCGG
>JBGSBQ010000276.1:0-5480 GCA_041730475.1 Sphingomonadaceae bacterium | reverse complement strand
TCTGCACCTGGTCGATTTTCATCACGCGGTCTTCAAACAAGTGGGTCTGCGGACAGGTCAGCGCATTCAGCTCGCTGTATTCGCCGATCTGGACGCAATCGAATTCGGTGATGTCGGTGGTGTCCAGATACACGCCGCGGGCGATTTTCGCGCCGAGCAGGTTGAAGGCCAGTGGCAGCCATGGCGTGCCGCGCAGGTAGCGCATGAAGTTCGGTACCGCGATGCCTTCATACAGATTGGTCACGCCTTCGGACAGCCAGACAAACGGGGTCCACATCGGCTCCGACTGTTTGCGATAGCGGCCGATCAGCAGCCATTTGAAGGCCACCACGAATACGTAGTTGCCGATGCCGTAAATCAGGCCGGCCAGCGTCAGATCCCACGTCACTTCGCCCCAGCGGCCGGCACCGGCGGCCGGCATCACGGCCAGTACCAGCGTGTAGCCGACCGCGATCACCAGCGCATGCGGCGCGACGATGCGGAACGCTTCGATCAGGCCACGTCCCAGCCGGCGCAGCGGCGACGGATGGAAGGTCAGCGATTCGGGATAGCCACTGGTCTGTTCGCGTGCCGGCAGGTTGATCGGCGGTGAGCCCAGCCAGGTGTCGCCGCTGTTCATCTGGGCGTTGCGCGGGGCCCGCGAGTGCACCCCGATCAGCACATGCTCGGGCAGCGTGGTGCCGTCCGGGATGTAGGCGCCGTTGCCGACAAAGCTGCGGTGCGAAATCACGGTCGGCTGCATGGTCATCCAGCCGCCGTCGATTTCCTCGTCGCCCAGCATGACGGCATCGGCGATGAAAGTTTCGTCGCCCAGCGTCAGCATGTCCGGCACCACGCCGAGCGCGGTCGAAATCTCGGCGTCGCGGCCGACCTTGGCGCCTAGCAGCCGATACCAGTAAGGCGCGAAGATGGTGGCGTAAATCCCGTGCAGCACATTCAGGCTCGATTCCTGGATCTGGCTGACCAGCCATTTGGCGCAGTAGGTGTTGGAGTGAATGGCCGAGCGCCCCGGCTGCAAGCGCGGCAGCACGCTCCAGCGAATCCCGGCCGACAGCAGTGCCGTCAGCACGATCAGCACCGCGCTGGCCGGGAACGCCAGCAGGAAGTAGCGTAGCAACTGGATGCGCAGGTCGTCGCCCTGTATCCATGGCAGCCAGCCTTGTTCATCGAACCAGTCGATCAGTACAAAGGTGGGGAACACTGGCATGAAGAACAGCGTGACGATCAGCAGGATGCCGAGGATGAAGAACAGCCCTTCGCCCAGCAGGCGCAGAGTGCCGACGGCCGGGCGGGGTGGCAGCGCGGCCGCGTCAAACGCGCCGCAATCGCGTGCCGGCGAGCCGCTCCAGATCCGGCCGGCCGGTACGCGGCCGCCGTCACCCAGCGCCGACTGGCCTTCCAGATGGCCGGCCGCGCCGATCGCGGTATTCCCTTCCAGGATGGCGAACGAACTGACGCAGGCATCGTCGCCCAGCGTCACCGGGCCCAGGATCAGGCGGCCGCGCTGCACGCGGGCATTCTCGAAGTTGGCCGCGTTGCCGATGCTGACCCGGTTGCCGATGGTCAGCAAGTCCGGCGCCCGCAGCGTCATCGAGCCGATAATCACGTCCTTGCCGACCTTGGCGCCGAGCGCGCGCAACCACCACGCATACAGCGACGAACCACTGAGCAGGTAGGCCGGTGCCGCTTCGACCAACCGGTCGGCCAGCCACCAGCGGTAATAGTTGATGCCCCACAGCGGATAGGAGCCGGCCTGCAGGCGGCCGGCGATCAGCCATTTGCCGACGATGGCGATCAGGAATTCGGCCAGCGTCGCCAGCAGGAACACGCCGACCGAGGCGGCAATTGCGCGGGCTACCGAGTCGCCCGGATCGCCGGTGAAGAAGTGATAAGTGAAGAACGGCGCCAGCCACTGCGCCATGCGCAGCGCCACCAGCGCCGGCTTCGCCGCCGCCTGCGCCATGCCGCAACGCCAGCGCGCCCATGCTGACGGCGGTGTCCAGTCGGCTTCGGCGGCACTGGCGGCGGGAGCATCGGCCAGTATCAGCGCGATCTTGCCGATCTGGCGTTGCTGGTAAATGTCGCGCACCGTGATGTGGGCGAAGCGCGGGTCAGCGCGCAGGGCCGACGCCAGCCGCGCGGCGAAGAAGGAATGGCCGCCAAGGTCGCTGAAGAAGTCGGCCTGCCGCAGGATGGCCTGACCCGGGAACAGTACGGCGAGGGCGCCGAACAACGCCACTTCAGCCGGGTTCTCGGGCAGGTCGGAATCGCTGCTGCTGCCGGCCGGCGGGGTGCTGAGTGGCATCGCCTTGAGCGCCTTGCGGTCGATTTTGCCGGACGTCAGGCGCGGCATCGCCTCCAACATTTCGTAACGGCCCGGCACCATGTAGGGCGGCAGCACGGCAGCCAAATCATGGCGCAGGTCCTTGGCGTCGAGCGTGATGCCGGCTTCGGGCACGATATACGCCACCAGCTGGTCGATGCCATCGTCCTTGCGCAGCAGCACCGCCACCGTGCCGACGCCTCCCTGTTGCGCCAGCAGGGCTTCGATTTCACCCAGCTCGACGCGGAAGCCGCGAATTTTCACCTGATCGTCGGCACGGCCGAGGCAGACCACCTCGCCGTCGGTGCCGATGCGGGCCAGATCGCCAGTGCGGTACAGGCGCGCATCTAGCGGGCCGCTGGACCATGGATTGGGCAGAAATTTTTCCGCCGTCAGATCGGGCCGGCCCAGATAGCCCTCGGCCAGACCGGGGCCGATGATGCACAGTTCACCGATCTCACCGCGTGGCAGCAGGCGCAGCGCCGCCGAGGGCGTGGCGTCGTCGTTGGCGGCGATCACCAGCAGGCCGTAATTGGGCAGCGGGGTGCCGATGGTGACCGGCTGGCCCGCTTGCAAGCGCGCCAGACTGGCCGACACCGTGGCTTCTGTCGGGCCATAGGTGTTGAACATCTGGCGGCCGGGCCGTGACCAGCGTTCGACCAGCGATTCCGGGCACATCTCGCCGCCCAGATTAATCAGGCGCAGCGTTGGCACCTCCTGATTGAACAGCGCCAGCAGCGTTGGCACCGCGTGCAGCACGGTGACGTGGTTCTCGGCCAACATGCGCGGCAGGGTTTCCGGGTCGCCGCTGATTTCTTTGGGGCCCAGCCACAGCGTGGCGCCGACCAGATAGGCAATCCAGATCTCCTCGAACGACATGTCGAAGGCGACCGAGAAGCCCTGATACACCTTGTCATCGGCGCGCACGCCCAGCACCGCGTTTTCGCTGCGCAGGAAGTGGCAGATGCTGCGCTGGGTCAGCAGGATGCCTTTCGGCTTGCCAGTCGAGCCGGAGGTGTAGATCACATAGGCTGGTGCATCGGGCGATACTGGGCCGCGCCGGGCCAGCGTTTCACCGTTGGCGGCGGGGCGCAGCAGCGCTTCGGCGGTCCAGACCGGGCGCCCGATTTCGCTCAGGCGCGGCGCCATGGCGGCGTTCGTCAGCACGCCGGCGGCCTGCGCATCATCGAGGCAGACCTGCAGCCGTTCCACCGGCGTATCTTCATCGACCGGCAGCCAGGCCGCACCGGCCTTGGCGACGCCGGCCTGCAGCACCAGCAGCTCGATACCACGCGCCAGCCACAGGCCGACGATGGCGCCCGGACCGACGCCGGCCGCGATCAGGCGTGCCGCCACCAAATCGGCTTGGGCATCGAGCTCGCTGTAGGTCAGGATGCGGTCTCCGGCGATCAGGGCAATCTGTTCCGGCTGGCGCCGTGCACTCGCTTCCAGCAGGTCTGCCAGCACTTCCTCGCGCAGCAATCCGGCTTGCACTGGCCCATACAGAATGTCCGGGTTGGACTGGGGCGGTAAGGGGGATGGCGGTGCTGCGAGATGGTTCATGCTGGTGCTTTTTTGGGTTGCCTGTTGGTCTGCCGCTACTCTACACGACAGGTCCAACATTGTACGGCACCGTACGGCGCGCCCATAGAGGGAAACGCTTAACGGCGCCGGCCTGCGCGCTGCGCTGTGAGCCCGTACAATAGCAGCGAGGACCCGACTTCATGTTTTGCCAACAAAGGAGCCCTATGCTGCCCACCCATCGCCCCTTCATTGCCCCCATGCTGTTCGACGACCCGCTGGCGGCCTACCAGCAAGTGCGCACCATCTACGACACCAATATCGCTTATTTGCGCGACGCCATGCGGCGCTTCGTCGCCGGAGAAGACATCGGCGAGCATGTGCGGGCCTGCTATCCCTTCGTGCGGGTGCATACGGACACGGTGGCGCGTGCCGATTCGCGCCTGTCGTTCGGTTTCGTGGCCGGTCCCGGCACCTACGAGACCACCGTCACCCGGCCCGACCTGTTTGAGCGCTACTTCCAGCAGCAATTCAAGCTGCTGCTGAAGAATCACGGCCATCACCAGCAGGTCCAGCTGGAAGTGGGCACCAGTTCGCAGCCGATTCCGATCCACTTTTCGTTCGCCGAGCATGAGCACATCGAAGGCAGCATGTCGGCCGAACGCCGGCTGCTGATGCGCGACGTGTTCGACCTGCCGAATCTGGCCGCGATGGACGACGGCATCGCCAACGGTACCCATGAAACGGCGATCGGCGAGGCCCAGCCGCTGGCGCTGTTCACGGCGCCGCGCATCGACTATTCGCTGCAGCGGCTGCGCCACTACACCGGCACCTCGCCCGAGCACTTCCAGAAGTTCGTGCTGTTCACCAATTACCAGTTCTACATCGACGAATTCGTCAAGCTGGGACACGCGCTGATGGCGGCCGCGCCGGCCGATGCCAGTGATGACTACATCGCCTTCGTCGAGCCGGGCAATCTGGTGACGCGCCGCGTCGGGCAGGCGGTGCAGCCGGGCGATGCCTACGGCGCGGCGCCGCCGCGGCTGCCGCAGATGCCGGGCTACCACTTGCTGCGCGCCGACGGCACCGGCATCAGCATGGTGAATATCGGCGTGGGACCGGCCAATGCCAAGACCATCACCGATCATATCGCCGTGCTGCGCCCGCATGCGTGGCTGATGCTCGGCCATTGCGCCGGCTTGCGCAACAGCCAGCAACTGGGGGATTACGTGCTGGCGCACGGCTATGTGCGGGAAGACCATGTACTGGACGAGGATCTGCCGCTGTGGGTGCCGATTCCGCCGCTGGCCGAGGTACAGGTGGCGATCGAGGCGGCGGTGGCCGAAATCACCCAGCTGACCGGACATGACCTGAAGCGTGTGATGCGCACCGGGACTGTGGCCAGCACCGATAACCGTAACTGGGAATTGTTGCCGCACCGCACCCCGGAACGGCGTTTCAGCCAGAGCCGGGCGGTGGCGCTGGATATGGAGAGCGCGACGATTGCCGCCAACGGCTTCCGTTTCCGCGTGCCGTATGGCACCTTGCTGTGCGTCAGCGACAAGCCGATGCACGGCGAACTGAAATTGCCGGGCATGGCCTACCAGTTTTACCGTGATCGGGTTGACCAGCATCT
>JBGSBQ010000275.1:0-5508 GCA_041730475.1 Sphingomonadaceae bacterium | reverse complement strand
CTCGCCGCTGGAGGCGGCCAGCGCCGGCGTCACCGGCCAGGTATTGCCGGCCGCGTGGCGCAGCGGCCACTGGTTGCCCAGTTCGTACTGCACGAAACCCAGCAGGCTGTGCTGTGCCAGTTGCTCCGGCGTGGCCGGCGTGCCGTGCACCGCCAGATACGCGGGGCTGGCCAGCACATGCAGGGCACTGGAGGTCAGCGGCCGGGCGTGCAACGTGGAATCGGTCAGCGCACCGATCCGTATCGCGACATCGGTGCGATGTTCGATCAGGTCGGCAATCTGGTCATTGCTGGTCAGCTCCAGCCGGATCTCCGGATACAGCGCACGGAACTCGGCCAGATGCGGCACCACGCAATGCAGCATGAAGGGCGAAGCAGCATCGACACTGAGGCGGCCGGCCGGTTTCTGGTGCCGGATGCGGATGGTTTCTTCGGCCTCCTCCATCGCCGCCAGGATGGCACGGGCGCGGCTCAGGAACAGCTGGCCCTCTTCGGTCAGCTCCATGCGGCGCGTGGTGCGGGTCAGCAGCGTGGTGGCCAGCTTTTCTTCCAGCCGCGCCAGCGCCCGACTGACGCCCGAGGTGGTCTGGCCCAGATGGACCGAGGCAGCGCTCAGGGTGCCGCTGTCGATGACGGCGACAAAAGTCTTCAGATCGTCGGAATGTATATCCAAGGTGAGTCCACTTGCGTTAATTCTTGACTAGGCGACAAATAGCGCGACGGCGCCAAAATGGCAGGCGCTGCCGCCCAGTACAAACAGGTGCCAGACCCCGTGGCCGTAGCGCCACTTATGGTCCGTCACATAAAAAGCGATGCCACCGGTGTACAGCAGGCCACCGACGGCCAGCCACAGGAAACCGTGCCAGCCCAGCGCGGCAATCAAGGGCTGGGCCCCGATCACGCCCACCCAGCCCATCGCCACATAAATCAGCAGCGACAGCAGGCGCGCGCCCTTGGCAAACCAGAGTTCCTGCACGATGCCGACCAGCGCCAGCCCCCACACCACGCTAAATAGCGACCAGCCCCACGGCCCGCGCAGACTGACCAGCGTAAAGGGGGTGTAACTACCGGCGATCAGCAGGTAAATGGCGCAATAATCAACCTGCCGCAGCACCGCCTTGGCGCGTCCGCGGGTGCTGTGATATAGCGTCGAGGCTAGGTACAACAGCAACAGCGTGGCTGCATAGATACTGAAACTGACCACTTTCCACACATCGCCGCCGCGCGCCGCCTGCACCACCAGCAGCGTGCCGCCTATGGCCGCCAACGCTGCGCCGACCGTATGGGTGATGCTGTTGAACCGTTCACCGTAGTACATGGACTGCTCCCCCGCGGCCAGGCCGTCAGGCAAAAAATCATGATAGCACGCAGAATGTTTTACATAAGCAATGTTACAAGTTTTACGAATTAACAAGTTCGCAACACCAAGCGCCACCTTCGGCGCTTCCGCCACTGTGGTATGTTCCTGCCCATGATCCCGACTCCCGTCCCCCAATACGAACGCTGCATGGTGATGGCCGGCGGCGGCTTCCGCTTCCCCATCTATATCGGCATGTATGATGCCCTGTGTCAGGCCGGCCGTGCACCGGACGTGCTGCTG
The DNA here is from genome assembly GCA_041730475.1 of Sphingomonadaceae bacterium. GTDB lineage: Bacteria > Pseudomonadota > Gammaproteobacteria > Burkholderiales > Burkholderiaceae_D > Rugamonas. Next base: position 3,909 of record JBGSBQ010000275.1, on the reverse strand, counting down.
GCCAGTTGCGGCGGCGCACTGGCCGCAACCAGCATTGCACTGCTGCCCGACCCGGCGCAGCGGCGCGACTGGCTGGCCTCGCCTGCCATGTATGCATACTGGTGCGCGCTGCGCTCGACCCGGCATGCTGTGCTGGGCAGTACGTTGCTGCGTGCGCTGCGCCGCAAATTGTCGCGCCGACGGGTCCCGCTGATCCCGGACCTGCATCAAGACTACCTGTTTGACCTGCCGCCGGCGCTGCCGTTCCCGCCGCCCCCGGCACCCAGTCCCGGCAGTCCGGAAGTCGCCATCCTTGGCGGACGACTGCTGTTCCGGGCCGACGAATCCGGCCAGCCGCGCGGCCAGCGCAAACTGTATGAAGAGACCGTGTTCTGCGGGCCGCGCGCGGCGGCGTTGCTGGAGGGCATGGCGGCGCCTCTCAGCGATCCACGCTGGGGTGACCACGCGATCGCGCCCGCCCTGCAGTGCCAGGGCGGAGTGCCGCTGGCCGAAGCGGCCCGGCTATCGATCGCCGACATGTTTTATTTCCGCTGCCAGTCCTACGGCGGCCACGACTATCTGGGGGGCGTGCTGGACCTGTTCCCGGTCGAAATCGCGGCCCGACTGGGACGTGAACAAGTGCTGGAATTCAAGGAAGCGTTTGACCAGACGTTTGCCATCCCGGCCTGGCGCGCCGTGCTGGGCGTCGACGGCAACGCCCGTCTGCAGCATGCCAACGGGGTCGCGGCGGCGCTGCGGATTGACGCCTCCGATGTCTCGCTGACGCTGGCGCGCCAGCAACTGCAGCAACGGCTGGACTGGCGCCGCAACCGCATCGAACTGCAGATGCCGCCCGACTACGCCACCTTCGTGCGCTACATCGACGATCAATGGCGCTACGGCTATACGCGCGCACAGGAAGCGCTGCAACGCCAGCCCAACCAGCCCCTCAGGATCCGCAACGCCAACCGTCACAGCCGGGCACGCTAGACGGTCCACACACTTCATCAATAAAGTATTTATTTTTTGCTATCTGTTACATTTGTAACGTTGGCAAAGAGGAATGTTTGAGTTTTCGTCAGTAAATCTAACGTGCCAACACAGTTTTTCCTTCCGGACCACAACGAACTAGATTTCAAGGGGTATTAAAATGAAGAAAAACGTTTTGAGCACTGCCGTCGCCGGCCTGATCCTCACCGGCAGCCTGCTGACCAGCGTCGCGGCCCACGCCACCACCACGGTGCTGGCTCCCTTCGATGCAGCGGGCAATGTTGCCTACGGCCTGACCCACGCGACCACCGGTAATTATGTTGACGAGTTCCTGTTCGCCATCAGCCCGGAAACTGTCGGTCACGCCAGCGGCACCTCCGTGGTCGGCGCGACGTGGATGTTGCCGGCACCGGCAGATAATTATTCAATCAGCTCCATCCTGTTCTTCCAGGTCAACCCGGACAGCAGCCATACCGATCTGACCACGACCTATAATGCCGGCACGATGCGCTTCTGGACCACCGAGCTGCTGACCGCCGGCACTTACGGTTTCACCGTGACCGGTGCCACCACGCTGGCCAATACCGGCGGCTCCTACGCGGGCAACCTGAACGTGGTCACCATGCCGGTGCCAGAACCATCGACCTACCTGATGATGGTGGTCGGCGTCGGACTGCTGGGCCTGGCGGGACGCCGCAAAGCGAACGACAAGCTCGGCTAAATCGCCGCGCCTGACCAGAACCCGCTAGCGCTGGCGTAATGCCGTTAAGTTAGGGCACAGATCTGCTGGCAAACCCCACCGACGCAAAGCCGGGGTCAGACCCAGCGGGACTCGGCGTCCCCGTCTGACCCCAGGTCTTGTCTTGGGGTGCAAGCGCACGCTACGGCACGCTAACTTGACGGCATTACTAGCGCTGGCGGGTTTTTTTTCAGCCCGGCTGCTGGCATAACTGGGTCCACTGCTCCTCGAATTCGGCCGGGGCCACCTCCAGCGCCAGCAAAGTCAGGTCGCGCGCTACAGCAATATAGCGCTGATAGCCCAGGTAGGCGCCAAAGGCATCCTTGGCATCGACCTCGCCGCACGGTGCGCCCTGCTTGCCGATGAACTGATGGCGAAAGCGGGCCGCTGCCGGCTCGCGCACTTTCTCCCGCACATATTTTTCACCCAGCCGTATCAAGGTCTCGGTCTGCGCCTGGCGCCGCTGCGCCTCGCTCGGACCGCACGCTGCCAGCCCCATACCCAGCACCAGCACCAGCACCAGCGTCCCCAGCAGCGCCGCCTGGCTTCCTGCCCGCATCATCCTCATACATCCCCCATGGATGGCCCGCGCCGCCTGCCGCCGCTGCCAGCTGATGTAACGCGGCAACCCCGTGCGTTGTTGACAAGCACAAGATTTGTTACTATCGCATCCCCTAAGTCCCACCTGGAGACCCCATGTCCACCCCGATTTCCGCCCGCTTGCTGTCCACGCTGTCCGCCCTGCTGATATTGGCTGGCGCCGTCCCGGCCGTGCGCGCCGCCGACGCCACGCCCAGCGCGCATGTGACCATCCTGGCCACCGGCGGCACCATCGCCGGCAGTGGTGCCACCAGCACCACCACGGTCGGCTACACCGCCGCCACGGTCGGCGTCGAGCGCCTGATCCAGGCCGTGCCCGAGCTGGCCAAGGTGGCCCAGGTCAAGGGCGAGCAAGTATTCCAGATCGCCAGCGAAAACATGAGTAACGAGCACTGGCTGGTGCTGGCCAAGCGCGTCAACACGCTGCTGGCCCAGCCGGACGTCGACGGCATCGTCATCACGCACGGCACCGATACGCTGGAAGAAACTGCGTATTTCCTCGATCTGGTAGTGAAAAGCAAAAAACCGGTGGTACTGGTGGGCGCCATGCGTCCCGGCACCGCGCTGTCGGCGGACGGCCCGATCAATCTGTACAACGCGGTCTTGCTGGCGGCCAGCAAGGAAGCCATCGGCCACGGCGTGCTGGTAGCGATGAACGACCAGATCCACGGCGCCCGCGACGTCACCAAGACCAACACCTCGACCCCGGACAGCTTCAAGACGCCGGAACTGGGCATGCTGGGCTACATCCAGGGCAACCGCCCCTACTTCTACCACGCCAGCACGCGCAAGCACACGGCGGAGACCGAATTTGACATCAGCAAACTGAGCGAACTGCCACAAGTCGACATCGTCTACGGCTACGCCAACGTCAACCCGGTGGCCCTGAATGCCGTCGTCGCGGCAGTCGCCAAAGGCATCATCCACGCTGGCGTCGGCGACGGCAGCCTGGCTGCCAAAGTCACGCCAGCGCTGAGCGCAGCCCGCAAGAATGGCGTGCTGATCGTCCGCGCCAGCCGCGTCGGTCAAGGCATCGTGGCGCGCAACGGCGAAGCCAACGACGACGAGCTCGACTTCATCGCCGCCGACACGCTGAACCCGCAAAAAGCCCGCATCCTGCTGATGCTGGCCTTGACCAAGACCAACAGTACGCAAGAAATTCAGCGTATTTTTTACACGTATTGATCCTTCTCGCGCCAGGCCAGCCTTATTGGCTGAGCCTGGCTGATTTACGCTAGCCCGCTTTGCTGCCATACTTCGCTTCTGAATAACTTCCTGGCAGAAGCAGCAACACTGTTCCTTGTCCCCTGTTCATGGCTATCCTGTCCGACATCATCCTGTATCCGATCAAATCGTGCGCCGGCATCCACTTGCAGGAGGCAGTGCTCACGCATTCCGGACTGATGAGCGAACACGTGTTCGACCGCGAATGGATGGTGGTCGATGCGCAGGGCCGTTTCCTCACCCAGCGCGAACATCCGCGCATGGCGCTGATCGTGCCGTCCATCAAGGCCACCACGCTGGAATTGCGCGCACCGGGCATGCTGCGCCTGGAAATCGAGCTGGGCTTGCCACATCCGCAACTGGCGCCCACGCTGGAA
>JBGSBQ010000274.1:0-5511 GCA_041730475.1 Sphingomonadaceae bacterium | reverse complement strand
GGAATAATACCAAAAAAGACCACAGCGGCGGTATTACGGTGGTCTTGTCCACTTAGCCCAGTGGTGTCCCCTGCATCTGTGGCAGAAAGCAACAAAGTGGTATGTGTTGTCGATACAACAGGCAGAAAAAATAACAAAACTGGTAGTGTTCTGGTATTGGTCTGGAGTATATTGGCGTTCAATTGGTTTTGTAAGTGGTTGCAAAGAAGGGATCTGCAGGACGTTGCGGCGGCAACGGACTGCTTTGGAGATCTACGTTAAACCTGGACTGGCTAAGACAAGCCACCAATCAAAGGGGGAGTATATGAAGGGTAATTTCTCAGCAGAGCAGCGGATCGTTTCGAACCGCAAGACGCCTATCGCTGTCGCAGTAGCCATGCTGGCCATGAGCGTGGCCATGTCGGCCCAGGCTCAGCAGGCGGACAAGAAGGATGAAGGCACGACCGTTATCGTGACCGGTATCCGTGCTTCGCTGCAACAATCGCTGAATCAGAAGAAGAACGCTGATTCCATCGTCGAAGTGATCACCGCTGAAGACATCGGCAAAATGCCGGACAAGAACGTTGCTGACTCGTTGTCGCGCGTTGCTGGCGTGACCACCACCAGCGCCGGTTCGGCGGAAGGCTCGTTCGGCGAGAACGAACACGTGCAACTGCGCGGCCTGTCGTCGCAATTCACGCTGACCACGCTGAACGGCCACACCGTATCGAGCGGTGACTGGTACGGTCCGAACATCGCCGCCGGCGGCCGTAGCGTGTCGTACACGCTGCTGCCATCGGATCTGGTAGGCCGCATCGTGGTACACAAATCGTCGCAAGCGGATCTGATCGAAGGCGGCGCTGCTGGTAGCGTCGACATTCAGACCCGCAAGCCACTCGAATTCAAAGAGCGCCTGACCATGTCGGCCTCGATCGAAGCAGCCTATTCGACCGCTGCCAAGTCCACCGATCCAGCGCTGTCGGCACTGGCGAACTGGAAAAATGAAGACGGCACCTTCGGCGTACTGGCGCAGGTGTTCTCGCAATCGCGCAAACTGCAGCGCGCCGGTTCCGAAGGCGTGTGGTGGGACAAGGCTGGTGCCAACTATCCGGATGCTTCGCTGGCCGGCAAGAACGTCAGCCTGCTGAGTGGCGCCGTGCTGTTCGAACAGGAACGCAAGCGTAATGGCGGCTACCTGGAAGCGCAGTGGAAACCACAAAGCAATATCACGTTGGACCTGTCGGGCTTCCTGTCGACCGTCGACGCGAAGAACTACAACACCAACTACATGGCCGACACCATCAACGCCTTCAACGGCCCGGGCTGGAACGGCAATGCCGTCAAGCCGACTGGCGCAGTGGGCGTGTCGGGTAACACCATCACCTCGATCTTCTTCGACAAGAACGCCTTCGGCGCCAACTCGGCTGGTGCCTGGTCGGTGGTGGAAGACGTGGCAGCCCGTCCGGATGCCAAGACCGATTCGAAATTCGTCAACTTCGACGCCAAGTGGAAAGTCAGCGATGACCTGACGTTGACCGGCAAACTGGGTCACACCAGCGGCAGCGGCAAGACCAAGGACGTCGGCTTTGAAGTGCTGAGCGGCTGGAACCAGGGCGCTGGCTACTCGCTGACCAACGACGGCATCTTCGTGCTGAACGTTCCGGGCGGCGACAAGTTCGTACGCGCCGGTGGCGGCATCGGCGGCTGGGGTAGCTACACCTCGTCGGACGACAAAGAGACCTACGGCCAGGCTGACGGCGAGCTGAAACTGGGTTCGGACATGGTGCCATCGCTGAAGTTCGGCGTGCGTTTCGCCAAGCATGAGCGCGACCTGCAGAAGATGGGCATGGTCCTCGGCGCTGGTGCCGACGACGAGAAGCAGATCCCGGAAAGCGCGATCGGCAACTACAGCTCGAACTGGTATGGCAACCTGCCGGTCAACCCGACCCCAGGCTTCAACCCGTTCAAGATCAGCAATGAGTACGTGGCATCGTGGGTGGCGAAATACGCTACCTTCAACACCCATGCGACCCAGCAGGAATTCAACATCAAGGAAGACACCACCGCAGGCTACCTGATGGCCAACCTGCAGCCGTCGGAAGCCGTCAGCGGCAACGTCGGTGTGCGTCTGGTGCGTACCAAGATGGATATCCACGCCTTCCTGCCAGGTGGCAAGCCAAACTACGAGCAGAGCTTCACCGACGTCCTGCCTAGCCTGAATCTGCGCGCTGATGTGGCCAAGGATGTGGTGGCACGTTTCAGCGTCAACCGCGGCATGTCGCGTCCTGACTTCGGCCAGCTGGCCGGTAATGACCTGCGCGACCTGCAGCACAATGGCGTCGGCAGCAATCCTTACCTGACCCCGATCCGCAGCAACAACGTTGATCTGAGCCTGGAGTGGTACTTCGCTCCGAAGGCACTGTTGCAAGTGGGCGTGTTCAGCAGCGACCTGAAAGGCGTGATCGCTTATGGCCACAGCATCCTGCCATACGCCGACGCATCCAAACAGGGCGTGATTGCCAACTACGACATCTCGGCACCGGTCAACACCGACGGCAAGCTGACCGGCTTCAATGCGGCGTACGAGCAAAACATCTGGGGCGGCATTGGCGTATCGGGTAACTACACCTACTCGGACGGCAAGCAGACCAGCAAGCTCGATAGCGGCACCTGCAACGGCAAGGCTGGCGAAGACTGCACCCTGTACGGCACCTCGAAGAACTCGTACAACATCGGCGCGTTCTATGAAGATGACCGCTTCAGCGCCCGGGTTGGCTACAGCCGTCGCTCGGCCTACAAGCTGGGTAACCGCGGTGGTGCTGACTACTTCCAGAGCGCCAATGGTTCGCTGAACATCGCCCTGAACTACACCGTGAACAAGAACCTGATGTTCACCGTGGAAGCCCAGAACCTGAACGATCCGCTGATGACCGTGTACAAAACGGACACCACCCAGATCGCTGGCGTGTACAAGAACGGCAAGACCATCTACGGTGGTCTGCGCGCCAAGTTCTGATGTAATGGCTGATCCGGCGAGACATGGGTAACATGGCTCGCCGGCGTCAAGCAAGGCTGTCCGGCATCCGTGCCGGCAGCCTTTTTTTCTTTGTGAACTGAGACCCATGATGCTTCGAATTCTATTGCGCGCGCTGGGCGGCGCAGCTGCCATGCTGCTGGCGGCCCATACTGCGGCGGCGGCGCCGCGCGTGGTGTACAGCCCATACAAACATCTGGCGATCTGGCAGGACCCGGCCACCCAGGTCATTACCGCCGCGCCGGATGGCGTGCGCACGCCGTACATTGTCGATGGCCGCAGCCGCTTTGGACCCGGCCCGTTGACCTGGGCCTTCGCCAGCGGCGAGTGCGGCGATGAAGTGTGGGGCGACTACAGCGGCGCGCAAGTGGCCGCCGCCAATGTGGCGGCCTTCGATCAGGCCGGCATTGGCTACCTGATTTCAACGGGCGGGCAGGGCAATGTCTTCACCTGTGGTAGCGACGACGGCATGCAGCGCTTCATTGCGCGCTATGACTCGGCGCATTTGCTGGGCATCGACTTCGATATCGAGGCCGGTCAAAGCGCGGCGCAGGTCGACGCGCTGGTGGCCCGTGCCGTGGTAGCGCAGGCGCACCGTCCCGGCCTGCGCTTCAGCTTCACGGTGGCGACCCATGCTGCCTCCGATGGCAGCCTGCGCAGCCTGAACGAGATGGGCGAGACCGTGCTGCAGGCGGTGCGCCAGCACGGCCTGCGCGACTACACTTTCAATCTGATGGTGATGGATTATGGCCCGGCCAGCCGTAAGGTGTGCGTGCTACGCAAGGGCCGCTGCGACATGGGGCGCTCGGCATTGCAGGCGGCACAGAATGTGCACCGCAAATATGGCATCCCGCTCAACCAGATCGAGCTGACCGCCATGCTGGACCCAGCCGCACAGGCTCACGGTTTCGCCAATCAGGGCTTCGGTCACCAGACCGCAATAGTGGGAACGCATTGCCATTTTATTTTCTCTTTTCGTTGATTGCTGGGGCGCTAGGAGACACAGCGCCCATGGAGATGACGTACGTCAGCGCTTCATCGACGCTCAAATCGAGCTCGATGACATCGCTGCGTGGCACCAGCAAGAAAAATCCGCTGGTGGGGTTGGGGGTGGTGGGCACGTACACGCTCAGGTGTTCGCCTGTCAATTTGCTGGCCACTTCGCCCACGGGTGTACCCGTTTGAAACGCGATGGTCCACATACCCGCATGCGGGTATTGCACCAACAAGGCTTGACGAAACGCATTGCCGTTGCTGGAAAACAAGGTGTCCGACACCTTCTTCACGCTGGCGTAAATCGACTTGACGATGGGGATGTTGGTGAACAACTTGTCCCACTGACGCACCAACCATTTGCCCAACACATTGGAAGCCAAGGCACCGGTGAGCAACAGCACCAACAACACCAAGATCACGCCCAAGCCCGTCATATCGCGCAAGGAAGTGACCGTGGTTTGTGACACCAAGGGACGGAACTTGGAGATGGTGTCAATGAAGATGCCATCCATGATGCCCACGAGCCAAGTCAGCACCCAGACCGTGATGGCCAAAGGTGTCCAGACCAAGAGGCCTGCGAGCAGGTATTTTTTAATGGGCATGAGGTGCTCGGGTTGGGAGAGAAGCGTTCAAACGCAAATCAGTGGCAAGCGCATGACGCGCCACAGCCACCGGCAGCAGCGGCTGGAGCGCTGGTCGAAGAATCGCTCGCGGCCGCAGCAGCAGGTGCCGCCGCACCGTCGCTGCTGGCCGCAGACGACTCAGCAGGCACGGCTGCAGGCGCTGAAGTGCCGCCAGAACCGCCTTTGAAGTCGGTGGCATACCAACCCGAGCCTTTGAGCTGGAAACCAGCGGCTGTGAGTTGTTTGGAAAACGTGGGTTTGCCGCAAGCTGGGCAATCGGTCAACGGATCGTCGGCCATTTTTTGCAGGACGTCCTTGGCATGGCCGCAGGACCCGCATTTGTAGGCATAAATGGGCATGGCTAGGAGGGTTCGGTAAAACCACTAATTATAGGCGCCCGCCCCGTCTTCAAGGCCAAGCGCCTAGCTTGTCAAGCAAGGCCGGCCCTTCGCTGTGACGCGTTCAGACCACGCCAACCAATTTGTGATGGCTGCTATGGGTATTGCGAATGGCTTGTGGGCCCAATGAACCGCCCACCATGCCACCCAAACTGGCCAACACCCCCGCCAACTGAGCAGGAAACGCCTGCCCCGCAGGCGTGACCAAGAAGACGCCCCACGTGAGCAAGCCCAAGACAATCGCAAAAATAGCGCCTTGTGTGGTGGCACGCGCCCAATACAAACCGAACACAAGCGGCACAAAAGCCCCGACCAAAGTGACTTGGTAAGCGCTTGACACCATTTCATAAATCGATGTGCCCTGCATGCGAATGGCATAGCCCAACACCAACAGACTGAACACCAGCACCGTCACACGCATGGCTTTGAGCTCTTGTTGGTCGCTTTGGTGAGGATTGAATTGACGCCAAATGTTTTCAGT
>JBGSBQ010000273.1:0-5516 GCA_041730475.1 Sphingomonadaceae bacterium | reverse complement strand
CCAGCGTACGCTGCGGCTTGAGCAGTGCCAGCGGCGCCGCCAGCGCACCCAGCGCGTCGCGCCGCTGCGCCAGCTGGTTACCGATACTGCCCCCGCCCCGATGCTGCCAGCCAGCCAGCACCGAACGCGCCGCCGAGACATCGGGACGGCGCGCCGCCAGTCATCCGCCCAGCCGGTCCAGGTCGAAGCGGGCCCGGTTCAACGGCGCCCGGTTCGCGTGCAGCAGCGCGGTCGACAAGGCCAGCACCTTCAGGCGCTGCTGGCGGATCTGCGCCGCAGGATTCTGCAGGCGCCGCGCATAGCCATCCAGCGTTTGCGCCGCATCGCCGACGCTGCGCCGCACGGCGCGCCGCAGGTCGGTGGCGTCAGCCCGCAGGGAGTTCAGCCAGTCGGCCCGTGGCGTGGCCGCCAGCTCCGCAGCGGCGGTCGGCGTCGCGGCGCGCACATCGGCAGCAAAGTCGCTGATGGTGAAATCGGTCTCGTGGCCGACGCCTGATATTACTGGCATGCGGCTGTTGGCGATTGCATACGCCACCGCCTCCTCATTGAAGGACCACAAATCCTCAATGCTGCCGCCGCCCCGGCACACGATCAGCACATCGCATTCGGCGCGGCGCGAGGCGGTATCGATGGCGGCGGCGATCTTGTCGCCGGCGCCCTGACCCTGCACCGGGGTCGGATACAGCACCACCCGCACGTGCGGCGCCCGGCGCCGCAGCGCCGTCAGCACGTCGCGCAGCGCCGCCGCCTGCGGGCTGGTGACGATGCCGATGCAGCGCGCGAACATCGGCAAGGCGCGCTTGCGCTCGGGATCGAACAGGCCGGCCGCGCTCAGCTTTTCCTTCAGGCGCAGGAAGGCCTCGAACAGCGAACCGACGCCGGCGCGCCGTATCGCTTCCACATTGATCTGGTAGTCGCCACGGGCGCCATATAGCGTCACGAGCGCCCGCACCTCGACCTTGTCGCCCTCGCGCTGCGTGAAGCCGGCGAACTGGGCGCGGCCGCGGAACATCACTGCGCGCCCCTGCGCCGCATCGTCCTTCAGCGTGAAGTACCAGTGTCCCGAGCTGGCCCGGGTGAAGTTCGACACTTCCCCGGCGATCCACGTCAGTGGAAAAGAGCGCTCCAGCAAACGTGCCACGGCCTGATTCAGGGCGGTGACCGTCATCACGGGCGGCGGAGTAGGGCGGTCGTCGTCAGGGGCGTCAAAAAAGTTCATCAGGTTTCATTAAAATAGGACTAATCCACAAGCGGCGGATTTCGTCATGCTACGGTCATATAGCAAGTTGGTACATCAGTATATTTTGTAAACAATTGATTTTAAAGCGTAAACTTTTCTGCCGTATTTGCGTGCAGCAGCAAAAAAGCCTTACAGATCAAGTACTTTGCGTTGGCCACCGATGGTTACGAACAAAGTTATCCACAAAAGATGTGCGGAACTTTTGTGAGCGATAGCTTTTTTCTTGTTATCTATTTTGCTATGCCTAAAGTTTAGTCAGTAAAACTATACTGATATAAATCAATAACTTAGATGGTGTTGACCCCGCTTGCGCACACTTTTATCCACAGAATTTGTGCAGAACTCGAAACTTACCCCCAAGCGCTGCCGACAGTGACGGGTCTGGCAAAAAGCCGGGGATGGTGGGGCGGGCTGGCTGCTGTGAATAAAAAGCACTTGCTCGGTTTTTGCGCAGTGGAAATTAATCATTGAAAATCAATGACTTAGTATAGAGTGGCCGGCCTTGCGCACAATCTTATCCACATAAAATGTGCAGAAGTCCTGTTCGGGGTGCCATAGTCTGCACTAATCGCTCGCACGGCAGTGGACAACCTTGTTTTAGGCTGGAAAACAGCGCTGCGGACGGTATTGCCTACTTTTTACGCGCTGGTAAAAAGTCCTTATAAATCAATGGGCTTGCAAGTTGGCAGGCGCCTTGCGCACAATCTTATCCACATTATTTGTGCAGAAGTGCACAGCCGAAAATTGCAGTTTGCATGCGGTTTTTTTGCGCACGAAAAAAATATCCTTATAAATCAATGATATGAGTCGAACGGGAGGCCCTTGCTAACAATCTTATCCACATATTGTGTGCAGAACTCCACAGCCGGCCACTGTCAGTGTCAAAAGTTACCCCATTAGCATCGTTTGCGGTGGATATCGGGTGCCTGCTGCCCGCCTGCTGGATTTTTGCGCAGGCAAACAAAAGTCTTTAAAATCAAACACTTTGATAGTAAGCCTGTCGCTTGCGCACAATCTTATCAACAGAATATGTGCAGAAGTAGGCACAACTCTTGCTGGCTATATTCGGATTCCGTAGCCAATTATTGCGACTTTTTTGAGCGCTGGCATTTTTTCTTTGTAAATCAAGGGCTTGAAGTGGGCTATCCGGGATTGCGCACACAATTGTCCACAGATTTTGTGAAGAACTTCAGCGCCGATGATAGTAACGGTGGAGTGACCCCGGCGCCGAATGGAAAACGCCCCTTGCCGAGGACGGCCCAACAAGATACATTGCGCCTTCTGGCTATCATGCCTTTCTACGAACTACAGGAGTCTGTTTTGCTCGCCATCTTACAAGCCGCAGGCTGGCCTATCTGGTTGCTGCTGGTTGCTTCCATCGTTGCCACCGCCCTGATCATCGAGCGCCTGATGTACTTGCGTCGCAGCAAGATCTTGCCGAAACAGTTGCTGGCCGAGGTGGTCACGGTCTACCGCAGTGGCAATATTACGGCCGATATCCTGGACAAGCTGGAACAGAATTCGCCGCTGGGCGTGGTGCTGGCTGCCGCGCTGCGCAATATTGAGTCGCCGCGCGACGTCATGAAAGAGTCGATCGAGGAAGCGGGTAGTGGTGTGGCGCACACGCTGGAGCGCTTCTTGACGACGCTGGGCACGATTGCGACGCTGGCACCGCTGATGGGCCTGTTTGGGACAGTGGTCGGCATGATCGAAATTTTCGGCGCGCAGAACGCGGCCGGCGCTAATCCGACGCAACTGGCGCACGGGATTTCGGTGGCGCTGTATAACACCGGCTTTGGTCTGGCGATTGCGATGCCGACCCTGGTGTTTTACCGCCACTTCCGCGCGCTGGTTGACAGTTTCGTCATCGAGATGGAGCAGCAGGCCGTCAAGTTTGTCGACGTTGTGCACCAGAAGCGCAAGTAAGCGGGAGGCTGCATGAATTTCCGCAAAGGCCAGAGTCGCGAAGATCCGGAGATTAATCTGATCCCCTTTATTGACGTGCTGCTGGTGATTCTGATTTTTCTGATGGTGAGCACGACCTACAGCAAGTTCACCGAATTGCAGATTACGCTGCCGACGGCGGATGCGCAGAAGGCCGAAGACAAGCCGTTTGAGATGACGGTGACGGTGGATGCCAAGGGTAGTTACACGATCAATGGTGAGCCGGTGTCGTTCAAGGACGTTGGTGGGCTGGCTGAAGCGATGAAGCGCTATGCCGCCAAGGACCCGCAGGCTCAGGCCGGCAAGACGCCGGTGGTGATCGTTAATGCTGACCAGTTTGCGATGCACCAGATGGTCATCAACGTCATGGAAGCGGCCCGTATTGCCGGCTACGAAAAGCTGACCTTCGCCGCCCAGACCGGCGGCGCCAAATAAGCATCCGGCCAGCGGGCCGCTGGGCTTGCTTTAACCCAAGACCGAAAACCGGCTGTAACCCGGCCAGCGGGCCACTGGGCTTGCTTTAACCCAAGACCGAAAACCGGGGTCAGACCCGGCGGGTCTGACCCCAGCTTTACGCCGTAGGGGTTGCACTGCCGAGCCAACGGCGTTTTTTTTGCACAACATGTCCTCAGTAGTCTTGCTTTAACCCAGGACCGAAAACCGGGGGGCAGACCCGGCGGGACTCGGCGTCCCCGTCTGACCCCAGCTTTATGCCGCTGGGGTTGCACCGCCCAGTCAACGGCATCTTTTTGTACATTATGTCTTTATCGCAAGCATCGACTCTTGAATCGACCCTGACCCGCGCGTGGCTGCGGCGCGGGCCTTTGGCGTGCGCGTTATGGCCGCTGTCGCTGCTGTTCCGGGCGCTGAGCGGCGTGCGCGCGGTCCTGTATCGCGCCGGCCTGCTGCGCTCGACGCGCTTGCCGGTACCCGTGGTGGTGGTGGGGAATATCTTTATCGGCGGCACGGGGAAAACGCCGCTCACCATCTGGCTGGTGCAGGCCTTGCAGCAGGCCGGTCTGCGGCCCGCCGTCATTTCGCGTGGCCACGGCAGTGACGGCGCCGCGCCCCGCGCCGTGACGCCAGCCTCGACCGCGCAGCAGGTGGGCGACGAGCCGTTGCTGATCGCTCAGCGCACCGGCTGCCCGGTGATGGTGGGACGCGACCGCGCCGCCACCGGCCGCGCCTTGCTGGCCGCGCATCCTGACATCAATATCCTGATCACCGACGATGGCTTGCAGCATTACGCACTGCAGCGCGATGTGGAAATCGTGCTGTTCGATGGCCGTGGTGCCGGCAATGGCTGGTTGCTGCCGGCCGGGCCGCTGCGTGAGCCGCGTTCGCGGCGCCGCGATTTCACCGTCATCAACGCGCCGCAGCTGACGCCTGACCTGCTGGCCTCGGTCGGCGCGCCGGCGCAGGTGGGGCAGATGCAGCTGGTGGGCGAGGTGGCGGAGCAGCTGGGTGACCGTAGCCAGCGCCGTACGCTGGCATCGTTGCAGCAGCCCGGCCTGCGCATCGTCGCCACCGCCGGGATCGGCAATCCGGCGCGCTTCTTTGGCATGCTGCGCCGCGCCGGGCTGGAATTTACCGAGCTGGCGCTGCCCGATCATCATGATTTCCTTGACCGTCCGTTCGCCGGCCTGCAGGCCGATCTGATCTTGATGACGGAGAAGGATGCAGTAAAATGTGCGCAAATTGAAGAACTCAGAGACGACCCGCGACTATGGGTCGTCCCGGTGACAGCGCGCATCACCGCCGCGCTGGCCGAACACATTGTGGAGAAATGTCGTGGATGCACGTCTGCTTGATATCCTGGTTTGCCCGGTCTGCAAAGGCCCCCTGGAGTACGATAAAAAAGCCCAGGAAATGATCTGCAAGGGCGACCGCCTGGCGTTCCCTATCCGTGACGGGATTCCGATCATGTGGGCCGATGAAGCCCGCACCCTGCAAGATCCGGCGGAATAAGCGTGAGCTTCATCGTCATCATTCCGGCCCGCCTGGCCTCGACCCGCTTGCCGAACAAGCCGCTGGCCGATCTGGGCGGTAAGCCGATGGTGGTGCGGGTGGCCGAACGCGCCCAGCTGGCGGGGGCGGCGCGCATCATCGTCGCCACCGACCATGAAGATATCCGCGCCGCCTGCCAGCAGCATGGCGTGGAAGTGTGCATGACGCGTGCTGACCATCCGTCCGGCACCGACCGCATCGCCGAAGTGGCGCTGGCGCTCGGCCTCGCGCCGGATGCGGTGGTCGTCAACCTGCAGGGCGACGAGCCGTTGATCGATCCGGCGCTGCTGGCCGCGTGCGCAGCGCGCATCAGCGCGACCGTCCC
>JBGSBQ010000272.1:0-5531 GCA_041730475.1 Sphingomonadaceae bacterium | reverse complement strand
GATCTGGACGAAGTGAACGCCCCGGCCAGCAAGGCCGAGGCGGCGCTGGCGGGCAGCTTTGGGGTCGCTACCCGCCTGATGGCGCTGGGCTGACAGCGCAACGACAAATCAGGGGCGTGCCTTGAGCTGGGCGTGGGCGTCGCGCAGCATCTTCTCGGTGCTGTCCCAGTCGATGCAGCCGTCCGTCACCGAGCAGCCGTAGACCAGCTGGCTCAGGTCCGCCGGGATCTTCTGGTTGCCGGCCGCGATATTCGATTCGATCATCACCCCGACCAGCGACTGGTTACCCTGCACGATCTGGTGGATCACGTCGGCCATCACCAGCGGTTGCAGTTCCGGTTTCTTGTAGCTGTTGGCGTGCGAGCAGTCGACCACCAGATTGGCGGGCAGCTTGGCCTTGGCCAGTGCCTGCTCGGCGATCGCGATCGAGACCGAATCATAGTTGGGACGGCCGTCGCCGCCACGCAGCACCACGTGGCCGTAGGCGTTGCCGCGGGTGCGCACGATCGCCACATTGCCCTGGCTGTTAATGCCGAGGAAGGAGTGCGGATGCGCCGACGACAGGATGGCGTTGATGGCGATGCTGATGTCGCCGTCGGTGCCGTACTTGAAGCCGACCGGGGTCGACAGGCCGGATGACATTTCACGGTGGGTCTGCGATTCGGTGGTGCGGGCACCGATCGCGGTCCACGCGATCAGGTCACCCAGGTATTGCGGCGAGATCGGGTCCAACGCCTCGGTGGCGGTCGGCAGGCCCAGTTCGCACACGTCGAGCAGGAACTGGCGCGCCTTTTCCATGCCGACGTTGACGCGGAACGAGTCATCCATGTCCGGATCGTTGATATAGCCCTTCCAGCCGGTGGTGGTGCGCGGCTTTTCGAAATACACGCGCATCACCAGCAGCATGGTGTCGGCCACTTCGGCCTGCAGCGCCTTCAGGCGGCGCGCATAGTCGAGACCTGCGACCGGGTCATGGATCGAGCACGGACCGACCACCACGAACAGGCGTTTGTCCTTGCGGTCGATAATGTTGCGCAGGGCTTCGCGGCCCTTCATCACGGTCTCGGAGGCGGCGTCGGTCAGCGGCAGCTTGCTGTGCAGGACTTCCGGCGACGGCATTGGCGCGAACGAGGTGACGTTAATATTTTCGATATCTGGGGAAATCATGATTCTCTACGCTGGTGTCGTTCAAGGGGGCATATAGTGTAGCTGAAAAAACAGGCATGTGGTCCGCTGTGTCAAGGGCGGCGCGATTCCGTGTAAGCTAGCGCCTATGACGACCCCTCAAGAACCCTTCCTCGCCGCCCGCTTCATCAAGGAGATCGGCCGCGGCAAACATGGCGCGCGCAGCATGAGCCGCGACGACGCCCGTGCACTGTATCAGGCCATGCTGGACGGCCGCGTCTCCGACCTGGAACTGGGCGGTATCCTGCTGGCGATGCGCATCAAAGGCGAATCGGTGCAGGAGATCGCCGGCTTCCTCGATGCCACCGAAGCCGCCTTTATGCCGCTCAATGCGCCGCCCGGGCGCTATGCGCCGGTGTGTATCCCGAGCTACAACGGGGCCCGCAAGATGGCCAACCTGACGCCGCTGCTGGCCTTGCTGCTGGCGCGCGAGGGCGTGCCGGTGCTGGTGCACGGGGTGGCGCTGGATGCTGGCCGGGTCGCCAGCGCCGAGGTGTTTGCGGAGCTGGGCATCCTGCCGGCGCAGGACGCGGCCGAGGCCGAGGAAACGCTGGCGCAGGGCCATGTCGCCTTCATCACGATCGATACGCTGGCGCCCAAGCTGGCGCGGATGCTGGCCTTGCGCCGTATTCTGGGGGTGCGCAATTCGACCCACACGCTGGTGAAGATCATGCAGCCGTTCGCCGGACCGGCGCTGCGGCTGGTCTCGTACACCCATCCGGAATATCTGGAGATGCTGGGCGAGTACTTCACGACCGAGGCGCTGGCCGAGCGTGGTGATGCCTTCCTGATGCGCGGTACCGAAGGCGAGACGGTCGCGAATGCCAACAAGGCGCAGCAGATCGACTGGTTCCATGGCCATCTGCGCAGCACGCTGGTGCCCAAGCAAACGCAGGTCGGCGAATTGCCGCTGCTGCCCGAGGATAAGGACGCGGCCAGCACGGCGCGCTGGATTCGCGCGGTGCTGGCGGGCGAGATCCCGGTGCCGCCGCCGATCGCCGAGCAGGTCGCGCAATGTCTGCTGGTGGCGCACACGCTGCAGACGCGCCAGCGCGCCAGTGAACCGATCGAATAAAACGGCGGAATCAGCGCTGTCATTGCGCCAGCGTTTACAATCCTCTCTTTGAAACAGAGCAGGATCGGAGTACGACATGGCGAAACACTATGATGTGGCAGTAATCGGCGCAGGCGCGGCCGGCATGATGTGCGCGGCAACCGCCGCCCGCAACGGCAAGCGCGTGGTGCTGATTGATCACGCCACCAAGCTGGCCGAGAAAATCCGCATTTCCGGCGGTGGCCGCTGCAACTTCACCAATGTGAACGCCGGCCCGGCCAACTTCCTGTCCGAGAATCCGCACTTCTGCAAGAGCGCCTTGTCGCGCTACACGGCGCAGGACTTTGTCGCGCTGGTGAAGAAGCACCGCATCGGCTACCACGAGAAGCACAAGGGTCAGCTGTTCTGTACCGAATCGGCGGAACAGATCATCGAGATGCTGAAAGACGAGTGCGCGGCCGGTGACGTGCACTGGCTGATGCCGTGCAAGATCGACAACATCGCACGCAGCGAGGATGCCGACGGCCAGCCGCTGTTCCAGCTGAGTACCGATGGCGGCGAGATCGAGGCCGCTGCTGTGGTGATCGCCACGGGCGGCCTGTCGATCCCGAAAATCGGCGCCACCGATTTTGGCTACCGCATCGCCGAACAGTTCGGCCTGCGCATGGTGGAACCGCGCCCGGCGCTGGTGCCGCTGACCTTCGACGCCGCGCAGTGGGCGCCGTTCGCCGAACTGTCCGGCATCGCGCTGGAAGTTGACGTCGAAACCGGCTCGCTGAAGGGCCGCAACCCGAGCGGCGCGCGCTTCCGCGAAGACTTGCTGTTCACCCACCGCGGCCTGTCCGGTCCGGCCATCCTGCAAATTTCCAGCTACTGGCAGCCGGGGACGCCGATCGTCATCAACCTGCTACCGGAAATGGATCTGGCCCAGACCCTGATCGACGGCAAGGGCACGATCAAGAAACAACTGGGCAATGTGCTGGCCCAATGGCTGCCGACGCGGCTGGCCGAAGGCTTGCTGACGGCGCATGGTTTCGCGCTCGACGCCCGTCTGGCCGACCTGCCCGATGCGCAGTTGCGCAAGCTGGGGCAGGCCATCAACCAATGGACGCTGGTGCCGAATGGCTCGGAAGGCTATCGCAAGGCCGAAGTCACGCGCGGCGGCGTCGATACCCGTGAACTGTCGCAGCAGACCATGATGGTGAGCAAGGTACCGGGCCTGTATTTCATCGGTGAAGCGGTCGATGTGACGGGGTGGCTGGGTGGCTACAACTTCCAGTGGGCCTGGGCCTCGGGGGTGGCGGCCGGTCTGGCGGTCTGATATACTTCAATATCCGGAGTAGCGGCGCAGGTCTTGTAGTTAAAGAAAGTAGGCTATCGCGTCGCGTTGTTTTTACCGCAGAAATTCGCCCTTCTGGCCGTCTTGATCGTCCGGCGTATTCCATTTTGCGGCAAAAGCTGCTATAGTCTCTGTCTTCCTATAACCTCAACGGTTTGAATTTTTACATGACCACTATTCGCCTTAAAGAAAACGAGCCGTTCGAAGTCGCAATGCGTCGCTTCAAACGCACTATCGAAAAAACCGGTCTGCTGACCGAACTGCGCGCACGCGAGTTCTACGAAAAGCCAACGGCTGAGCGCAAGCGCAAGCTGGCAGCTGCCGTAAAGCGCCACTACAAGCGCATTCGCAGCCAACAGCTGCCGAAAAAACTCTTCTAATTCTGCTCACGCAGTTCAACCCGGCAGTACGGCGCGCATACGCCGCGGGGAAGATCTGCTGCACTTAGAACGATACCCGCTCTGGTTCGCCACAGCGGGTTTTCGCATTTATACACTTCCAATTTCACCTGAGAGAGCATTATGGGCCTGCGAGAGCAAATCACCGAAGATATGAAAACCGCGATGCGCGCCAAAGAAGCGGGCCGCCTGTCGACCATCCGTCTGATCATCGCTGAAATCAAGCGCAAAGAAGTCGACGAGCGCATTGAGGTGAACGATGCCCAGACCGTCGCCATCGTCGAAAAAATGATCAAGCAGCGCAAGGATTCGATCACCCAGTTCGAAGCGGGTGGCCGCGCCGATCTGGCTGACATCGAAAAAGCCGAACTGGCAGTGCTGGTGGCGTACATGCCGGCCGGCCTGTCGGACGACGAGATCGCAGCCGAAGTCGCTGCCGCCGTGGCCGCCTCGGGCGCCGCTGGCCCGCAGGACATGGGCAAGGTCATGGCCATCGTCAAGCCGAAGCTGGCTGGACGCGCCGACATGACCGTGGTGTCGGCACTGGTCAAGAAAGCGCTGACCCCGGCCTGATGTCGGGTAAGCTGTGCCGTACGTTGATCTGCCTCAAGGCCGGATCCGTACGGCGGTATAGTCTGATCTACAACAACACTGTCTAACCCGTGATCCCACAATCATTCATCTCCGATTTGCTGAACCGGGTCGACATCGTCGATGTCGTCGGCCGCTATGTGCAGCTAAAAAAGGGCGGCGCCAATTTCATGGGCCTGTGCCCGTTCCACAGTGAAAAATCGCCCAGCTTTACCGTCAGCCCGACCAAGCAGTTTTACCATTGCTTTGGCTGCGGCGCGCATGGCACCTCGATCGGCTTCCTGATCGAATATTCGGGCATGGGCTTCGTCGATGCCGTCAAGGACCTGGCGCAGAACGTGGGCATGGTCGTGCCCGAGCAGGATGACAAGATTCCGCCGGCCCAGCGCGCCCAGATGGCGGCGCACAGCCTGGCACTGACCGATGCGATGACGCAGGCCAGCGATTTTTACCGGGTCCAGTTGCGCGGCGCGACCGACGCCATCGCCTACCTGAAAAACCGTGGCCTGACCGGCGAAATCGCGGCCCGCTTCGGGCTCGGCTACGCGCCGGCCGGCTGGGACAATCTGCGCTCCATCTTCCCGGATTACGAGGCCGTCGTGCTGGCCGAGTCCGGGCTGGTCATCGACAAGGTCGATGAGGATGGCAACAACCGCAAACGCTATGACCGCTTCCGCGAGCGCGTGATGTTCCCGATCAAAAACACCAAGGGACAGGTGATCGCCTTCGGCGGGCGCGTGCTGGACCACGGTGAACCGAAATACCTGAATTCCCCGGAAACCCCGCTGTTTTCCAAGGGCCACGAACTGTATGGCCTGTTCGAGGCGCGCCAGGCGATCCGTGATGCCGGCTATGTGCTGGTGACGGAAGGCTATATGGACGTGGTGGCGCTGGCCCAGATGGGTTTCCCGCAGGCGGTGGCGACGCTGGGCACGGCCTGCACCACCTTCCACGTACAAAAACT
>JBGSBQ010000271.1:0-5539 GCA_041730475.1 Sphingomonadaceae bacterium | reverse complement strand
CTGCTGATGATGGTGTCGGTGCAGAAGGTGTTCGGCTATCCGGAACGCGGCATGCTGACCATCTGGCTGGGTCACACCCTGCTGGGCATGGCGTATGCGACGGTGGTGGTGCAATCGCGTTTGCAGGAGATGAGTAAATCGCTGGAAGAAGCGGCGATGGACCTTGGCTGCAAGCCGCATCAGGTGTTCTTCCTGGTGACGCTGCCGAACATCACACAGGCACTGGGCTCGGCGTGGCTGCTGACGTTCACGTTGTCGCTGGATGACGTGGTGCTGTCGGCCTTCCTGTCCGGCCCCGGCTCGTCGACCATGCCGATTGTGATTTTCTCGCGTGCCCGCCTTGGCCTTGATCCACGGGTCAATGCGGTGGCCGCGCTGACGATTCTGGTGGTATCGATCGGTGTGATCGCCTCCAGCCTGTACATGGCACGAGTTGAGCGTCGCCGCCAGAGACAGATTTCCGCCGCTTTCAAAGCGGACAATGAGTAACAGAATTACCTCGCCTCGCCTACAACAACGTAACGAACTCAAGGGAGTAGACATGCACCTGATGAAAAAAATCGTATTGGCCCTCGCCATCGCTTATCCCGCTGTCGCTGGCGCGCAGACCAACAAACAACTGAAGGCTGAACTGGAGGCGCTGAAAGGGCAGGTCGCGCGTCTGGAAGCCATGCTGGAAAAAGTCGGCGCGCAGGCGCAGCAGGCTAACACCCAGGCGCAGGCTGCCACCACGCAGGCGGTCGCGGCTAAAACGCAGGCGGTGGAAGCCACCGACAAGGCCGGCGAGAATGGTGTCGATGTGGCGGAGTTCAACCGTCTGCGCATCAAGACCGAAGCGATGGAAGATGCGCAGGAGACCAGTGGCTTCAAGGGCGTCAAGATCTCCGGCTATGTGGACCCGACCTATATCGCGAACCGCAACGCCAAGACCTCGAGCTTCATGTTCTTCAATAACAATAGCCCGATCAATGGTTCCGACGAGAGCTTCGGCTACGACAACACCTTCTTCGGTAGCGCCATGCTGAACTTCGAGAAGGAACTGGAAGGCGGCACCAAGCTGAAACTGAGCATGATGCCGAGCAAAGGCGCCGGCTCCGGCTATAACTTCGGCAGTCTGGTACACGAAGCGACAGTGGTCATGCCGCTCGGTGATCTGAACACGCGCTTCATCGGCGGCCAGTGGGCCGACTGGACCGGCTACGAAGCGATTCCATCGAACGCCAACAAGCTGATTACCCACAACCTGCTGTTCGACTTCTCGGCTGCCAACTTCTACACCGGCGCCGGGATGGAATTCGTGCGCGGCCCATGGGATACCAAGATCCTGCTGGCTAACCTGAACCGTTCGCGCATCGATACCGCCAAGCGTCAGTCGCCGGGCCTGATGTACCGTGCCGATTACAGCATGGGCGAATTCGCCGGTGTCGGCTTCTCCGGTATCCATGCCGGCTTTGACGACCACGAACAGTTCGGCCGTACCGACCTGCTCGAAGTCGATGGCTTCTACACCCGTGGCGAATGGACCTTGAATGGCCAGTTGTCCTACGGCCGCCAGAAGGCCACGCCGAGCAATGGCTACACCGCCGACAACTCGCACTGGTGGGGTCTGTCCGGTCTGGCCGCGTACAAGGTCACGCCACGCTTTGAAACCATCGCCCGCTTTGACTACATTGGTAACAAGAGCAATGGCGGCGGCGTCTTTGGCTCGGCCTTCGGCGGTACTTGCAAGGACATTACCGGCGCTGACGCCAACTGCCCGGATGGTCGCAATGGCTTCGGTTCCGGCATGACCTTTGACGGCACTGAATGGGTGGTGGCCGATCCGTCGGTCGGCAGCAACCGCTACGCGCTGTCGCTGGGTGTGAACTATGTGCTGGCCCCAGGTGTCAACCTGAAGGGTGAATATCGTTATGACCGTTCGTCGGCCAATGTCTTCAAGACCTCGGACGATCAATACCGTCGTGACAATCACGTAGTGGGTGTCTCCACGGTGGTCAGCTTCTAAAAAAATAGGGAGACAGGTATGAGCAACACAACATGGCATGAGCGGGCGCAATCGCTCGCGATCGATGGCCGCGCCTTCATCAACGGTGAACGGGTGTGGTCCAAGGGCGAGCAGCGTTTCGATAACCTGTCTCCCATTGATGGCCGCAATCTGGGCCAGGTCGCACGCTGTGATGGCGCCGACGTGGATGCGGCCGTGGCCGCAGCCCGCGCCGCGTTTGAAGACCGCCGCTGGGCTGGCAAGTCGCCGGCACAGCGCAAGCGGGTATTGATACGCTTCGGCGATCTGGTGCAGCAGTACGGCGCCGAACTGGCGCTGCTGGAAACGCTGGATATGGGCAAGCCGATCAAATACAGCCAGAGCGTGGATGTGGGCGCGACCGCCAATTGCCTGCGCTGGTATGGCGAGGCGATCGACAAGGTGTATGACGAGATCGCGCCGACCGCCGACAACAGCCTGGCGCTGATCACGCGCGAAGCCGTGGGCGTGGTGGCGGCCATCGTGCCGTGGAACTATCCGATGATCATGGCGGCGTGGAAGATCGCACCGGCATTGGCAGCGGGTAATAGCGTGGTGCTGAAGCCGTCCGAGAAATCGCCGCTGACCGCACTGCGGCTGGCCGAGATTGGGCTGGAGGCTGGTCTGCCGCCGGGCGTGTTCAACGTGGTGCCGGGCTATGGTCATGAAGCTGGTGCGGCGCTGGCGCTGCACATGGATGTCGATTGCATCGGCTTCACCGGCTCGACCAAGATTGGCAAGCAGATTTTGCAGATGGCCGGTCAGTCGAATCTGAAGCGGGCCTGGACTGAACTGGGCGGCAAGTCGGCCAACATCGTGTGCGCCGATTGCCCGGATCTGGATGGCGCGGTGGCATCGGCTATCGGTTCGATCTACTTCAATCAGGGCGAGAGCTGCAATGCGCCTTCGCGTTTATTTGTGGAAGAGTCGATCAAGGAACGCTTCCTCGAAAAAGCGCTGGCCATGGTGCCGTCGTTCCAGCCGGGCGATCCGCTGGACGAAGCGACCGTAATGGGCGCGATTGTTGATGCGACGCAGATGAAGACGGTGCTGGGCTATATCGAGAAGGGCAAGCAGGATGGTGCCAAATTGCTGGCCGGTGGTAGTCAGGCGCGGAATGCCAGCGGCGGCTATTACGTTGAGCCGACGCTGTTCGATCAGGTCGATAGCAGCATGACGATTGCACGGGAAGAGATCTTCGGACCGGTGTTGTCGGTGCTGAGTTTTACCGATGTGAAGGATGCGGTGAAGCAGGCCAATGCGACGCCGTATGGTTTGCAGGCTGCGGTGTGGACGGCTGATATCAGCAAGGCGATTCAGACTGCGCGTGCGCTGCGTGCCGGTACGGTGCACGTCAACCAGTACGACGGCGATGACATCACTGTGCCGTTTGGCGGTTACAAGCAGTCCGGTAATGGCCGCGACAAGTCGCTGCATGCGTTCGACAAATACACTGAGCTGAAAACCACCTGGATCCAGATCGGGTGATGAGCCCTTCGGCAGAGTTTACCCCAACGGCACAAAACTGGGGTCAGACCCGCCGGGTCTGACCCCGGGGTTGGCACTTGGGGTACTGCGGGCACAGCTCCCTGCAGACCTTCACACCAACGATAAAAACCATGAACCCTACATCCCAAACGGCCGTGCCCCAGCACCAGGCCGAGCTCGCGGCGTCCGGCGTCAAATACGTCTTCGCCCAGTTCACCGACATCCACGGCTCCGCCAAAGGCAAGCTGATACCGCTGGCCCACCTCGACGACATCGTCTATCCCGGCGCCGGTTTCTCTGGCCCGTCGATCTGGGGCACCGGCCTGCCGCGCACCGGCCCGCGCTCCGAATATTACGGCCGCGCTGACCTGTCCACGCTGCAACCCATGCCCTGGCTGCCCGGCTACGCCCGCGTGGTGCTGGACGGTCATGTAGCCGGCCAGCCGTTCGAAGTCTGTCCGCGCCAGATCCTGCGCAAGCAGGTCGAGCGTCTGGCGCAGCGCGGCTGGACCCTGAACGCCGGCCTCGAACCGGAATTCTTCCTGCTGCAAAAGACCGCCACCGGCTACGACGCCGAAGCGGGCGACACGCTGGAAAAACCGTCCTACGACACCCGCAGCCTGCTGCGCCGCCGCGCCTTCCTCGACAAGCTGACTACCTCGCTCGACCAGTGCGGCCTGCAGGTATTCCAGATCGACCATGAAGACGCCACCGGCCAGTTCGAAGTCAACTACCGCTACGCCGACGCGCTGAAGGCGGCCGACAACTTCATGCTGTTCAAAATGGCCGCGCACCACATCGCCGAAGAAGAGGGCATGCTGTTCTCGATGATGCCGAAACCGTTCGCCGAGCGTCCCGGCAGCGGCCTGCATTTTCACCTGTCGCTGGCCGATGCCGACGGCAAGCCGGTGTTCTCGGCCGGTGCCGGCGGTTCAGATGCTTATGGCCTCGGCATGTCGCCGCTGGCCTATCAGTTCATGGCCGGCCTGCTGCGCCATGCACCCGCATTGACGGCGCTGTGCGCGCCCACCGTGAACTCCTACAAGCGCCTGATGTGCGGCCAGTCGTTGTCCGGCACCAGCTGGGCGCCAGCCTTCATCGGCTTTGGCGACAACAACCGCACCACGGTGGCCCGCGTGGTCTACCAGCGCATCGAATGGCGCTTGCCGGACAGTTCGGCCAATCCGTATCTGGCGCTGGCCGGCGTGATCGCCGCTGGTCTCGATGGCATCGACAACGCGCTCAAATCCGGACCGCCGGTGAACCGTGACGTCTATGAAATGAGCGACGCCGAACGCGCCACGCTGGGTCTGACCATGCTGCCGCAAAACCTCGGCGCCGCTAGCGCTGCGCTAAAGGCCGATACGGTGCTGGCCGAAGCATTGGGCCAGAACTTCGTCAACGAATTCACCGCGCTGAAAAGCGCCGAGTGGATCGAATACAGTCAACAAGTCAGCGCCTGGGAAACGGCGCGTTATCTGGATCGGTTCTGATCATGGGCGCTTCTACCATCCTGCAGCGCGAAGTAAGGCTGACGCAAAACTCGTACTACGAAGCTAGTGTCACCCGGCCCCCGGCCAGTCCGGCGCTGGCCGGCCGCGTGCGCGCCGATGTGTGCGTGGTCGGTGCTGGTCTGGCCGGCTTGTCGGCGGCGCTGGAGCTGCGTGCGCGCGGCTTCTCGGTCGCCATTGTCGAGGCCAAAACGGCAGGGTGGGGCGCCTCTGGTCGCAACGGCGGGCAGGCCATCGTCGGTTATGCCAGCGATGACGTGATCGCCGCCCAGTACGGGCCGGAAGAGGCGCGGCAGGCGTGGCAGGTGACGGTCGATGCGCTCGACTTGCTGCGCCAGCGTATCGCCACCCACAACATCGATTGCGATTTTGTCTCCGGTTATCTGAGCCTGGCCGTCAACGCTCGCAAGGCGCGTGAGCTGATCGAAGGCGCGCAGGATACCGAACGACGCTACGGCTATCGCATGCAGAGCATCGGCCAGCAGGAGATTGGTGACTGGATCGCCAGTGAGCGTTT
>JBGSBQ010000270.1:0-5545 GCA_041730475.1 Sphingomonadaceae bacterium | reverse complement strand
GCCTGAGCGTTCGGTGGCAATGAACTGGAACTGCAGCCGGTTCGCTTTCACATAGTCGAGGTAGACCCGCACCGACCGGCGCAGGATGGAGCCGCGCGAGACGTCAATCTGGCGCGCTTCGCGCAGCAGACGGCGCAGCGTAATGCCGGTTTCGTCGACCAGTTCCAGTCCCAGTTCATCGGTGTTGCGGAAGTGGCGGTAGAAGGCATTCGGCACCACGCCGGCCTGACGGGCGATTTCGCGCAGCCCCAGGCTGGTAAAGCTGCGACCTTCGCCGACCAGCGTCAGCGCTGCCTGCAGCAGGGCTTTGCGGGTGCCGGTCTTGCGCTCAGGCCGCGCTGCGCCTGAGTCTGGTTCGTGCTCGATCATAGTTGCCTTGTGTACAGGTGTACCGCTATTTTACACGGGCAGTCCCGGCCAATGTGATCCTGCTGCCGCTTTTCTGCGCATTTTTTGGGCGGGCGGGGCTTGACTTGATGTGTACAAGTGTCCACAATTGAGCCTATCCTGATTCTTTGCTATGCCATGACAATACGAGCCTCCCTGACGCAGCTGGCGGACATGTTTGCCTACCCGCTGCGCAATTCGCACTACGTCGAGCTGGTGAACCCGCTCTGGACCACGCACGCGCTGATGGCGCGGGTGGTCGCGGTGCGCGACGAAACGGCGGACAGCCGTACCCTGACGCTGCGTCCCGGTACCGGCTGGCGCAGCCACCGCCCCGGCCAGTTTGTGCGCCTCGGCGTGCCGATCGGCGGCCAGCGCCACACCCGTACCTATTCGATTTCCTCGGCGCCGGACCGGGACGATGGTTGTATCACCGTGACCGTCAAGGCGGTGCCGGGTGGCCGCGTGTCGGAACGGCTGGTGCGCCAGGTGCGGGTTGGCGAATATCTGCCGCTGGGCGAGCCGCAGGGCGAGTTCGTGCTGCCCGAGTCGATGCCGGTCCATCCGCTGTTCATCACGGGCGGCAGCGGCATCACGCCCATCATGAGCATGCTGCGCAACTACGTGCAGGAATATGACGTGGTGCCGGACACGGTGCACCTGCATTACGCGCCGCGCCAGCGTGACGTGATCTTTGGCGCTGAGCTCGATATGCTGGCGGCCACCCAGCGTTACTATCGGCCGTTCCGCTATTACACCCAGGACGGCGGCGCGCACTTCAACGCCGCGCAGCTGGAAGCCGCCTGTCCCGACTGGCGCACGCGCGATGTCTGGGCCTGCGGTCCGGCCAGCCTGCTGGCAGCGGTCGAGGCACACTGGGAGCAGGCCGGACTGTCACACCAGCTGCATGTGGAGCGCTTCCATGCGCCGATGGCGGCCAGCACCGACGCCGCCACTGCCGGCCGCGTGCTGTTTGCCGGCAGCGCCACCACGGCGCAGTCGGACGGCGTCAGCAATCTGCTGCGCATCGCGGAAGATGCTGGCCTGAATCCCAAGCACGGCTGCCGCATGGGCATCTGCCATGGCTGCGACACCAAGCTGGTCAGCGGCTGCGTGCGCGACCTGCGTAATGGCAACCTGATCGCCGAGCCGGGCGACACCGTCCAAGTTTGCGTCTGCAGCGCCGTCGGCGACGTCGAACTGGCACTGTAACTATTCAACGAGAATTCCATGCCTATCCCATCTCACCTTACTCCTGACGAAATCGTCGCCTTTGGCGGTCAGATCGAAGCGATCCGCAATGAAGTCATGGCCAGCCGTGGCGAGCGCGACGCGCGCTATGTACGGCGTCTGCTGAAAGTTCACCGTTGCCTGGAAATCGGCGGCCGCCTCGGCATCTATGCCAGCCTGGCGCTGCTGCCGCAATGGGGCCACGCGCTGGCCGGTTGGGCCTTCTTCTGGCCCGTCATGGTGCTGGGCGTGCTGACGCTGGGTGCCGCCAAGATTCTGGAAAACATGGAG
Source organism: Sphingomonadaceae bacterium (assembly GCA_041730475.1). Classification (GTDB taxonomy): domain Bacteria; phylum Pseudomonadota; class Gammaproteobacteria; order Burkholderiales; family Burkholderiaceae_D; genus Rugamonas. The sequence continues at coordinate 3,637 of JBGSBQ010000270.1, read as the reverse complement.
ATCGGCCACAACGTGCTGCACGCACAATGGGACTGGCTGCGCGACCCGGATATCCAGTCCGGCCGCTGGGAGTGGGACCATGTGTGTCCGTCCGACCAGTGGAAGCACGCGCACAACGTCAAGCATCACACGTGGACCAATGTGCTGGGCAAGGATGCTGACGTGGCCGGTTACGGCCTGTTGCGGCTGTTCTCTGGCCAGCGCTGGAAACCCTTCAATCTGGGCAATCCGCTATGGGCGCTGCTGCTGGCCGTGTTCTTCGAGTGGGGCATTGCGATTCAGGAGCTGGAGCTGGGCCGCGTGATTCAGGGCCGCATGAAGTGGTCGGCGCTGCGCCCGATGTGGTTGCGCACGCGCGCCAAGATCCTGCGCCAGATGCGCAAGGATTACCTGCTGTTCCCGCTGCTGGCTGGACCGTTCTTCTTGTACGTGGCCGGTGCCAATGCGGTGGCCAATATCGTGCGTAATCTGTGGACCTATCTGATCATTTTCTGCGGCCATTTCCCGATGGACGTGCATGTGTTCACCAAGGCCGAAGTGGAGAACGAAACCCGCTCGCACTGGTACGTGCGCCAGTTGCTGGGCTCCTGCAATATCGAGGGCGGCAAGCTGTTCCACATCATGAGCGGCAACCTGAGCCACCAGATCGAGCATCACCTGTTCCCTGATATGCCGAGCAACCGTTACGCCGAGGTGGCGCCGCGCGTGCGCGCCTTGTGCGCCGAGTACCGTTTGCCGTACAACACCGGCTCGCTGACGCGCCAGTTTGGCACTACGCTGCTGCGGATTGTGCGCATGAGCTTCCCCGGTTACAGCCCTATGCTGGACGGCCCGCCGCCGAAGCGCACGCCGCGTGCGCGCAGCACGGGCGATACGGTCACGCCGGCCTGAAAGCGGTCAGTCGGCCGCAAGGGTCACCCTTTATTCAGGCGATGGCGCGGTAGCGGAACTGCCGGAAGCGCACCGTGCCCGGGCCGATTGCAAACAGGGCGGGACGCAGGCTGAGAAACTCGTCGGCGGTATTATGGTTGTAGCCCGAGACTTCCATGCGGGCGCCATGGCGCTGCCAACGGTCGCCGTCGGCGCTGTAGTACATGGTCGCGATGTTGCCGTCGTTGATGATGCGCAGATGGATGCGCCGAACGACTGGTGCCGGTTCGCGCTGGTAGGTGGTCTGGCCGGTGCTGTAAGTCGTCATGCGGCTGCCGTCATGCCCCATGCCGCAATACAGGCGCCGGCTGTAGAACAGCAGCAGCCCGCCCTGAAACTCCCCTTCCAGTTCGAGATCCACACTGATCTCATAGCGCTGATATCATCCGCCATTCGCCGGCCGGTCCTTCGACTACCGTGGCATGGCCGCGCGACCACCAGCGCTCGGACGCGCTGCGGGTGCGGACGATGGGGTTGTGCGGAATGTTTTCCCACGGACCGTGCACCGAGCGCGAGCGGGCCGCGATCACCATGTGGCCGGTGGCGGGGCCGACGGCACTGATCAAATAGAACCAGCCGCCGCGGCGCAACAGCTTGGGCCCTTCCAGCGCATAGCCTTCCACCACCCAGTGGCTCGGATACTTTCAGCCATCGTAGACATGCTCGATGGGCCAGCCGTGGCCAGACCGTCATCGCTAAGGGCCACGCGGCTGATGCCACTGAGAAACAGGTAGCGCTTGCCATCTTCGCCGACCACGTGGCCGGGATCGATGTGGCCGCTGACGTTCGGCGAAATCGGCTCGCTCCATGGCCCAGTGATGTGATCGGCATGGATGACGAAGATGCCGGGTCCGCGCAAGCCTTCGGATAAGGCATTCGGTATCACCGGGAGGTAGATGAAATAGCGGCCTGCGTGCTTGCACAGGTCGACCGCGAAGACTTTGCCGGGCGGATGCTGCAGCGCCGGGCCCAGCGGCAACCAGTTCACCAGATCGCGCGAATGCCAGATCGTCAGCGCCGGCGCCGATTCGAACGAGGTGAAGATCATGTAGTAAGCGTCGCCATCCTTCAATACGGTGGGATCAGGATGGTCGTCCGCGAGGATGGGGTTCAGGTAGCGGCCATCGCCCTGATCCGCCGCGTGCTGGCCTGCGGCCCCGCGTTTGCTGCGCGCGGCAGCACCCGCTTGTGGTGCGGCGGCCAGATTGGCGGCGATGCCGCTCATCAGGCCGAGTCGGATGACTTGTCGACGCGTGTACATAGGCGGTCCCGATGATGATTTCGGGCCATTATAGATAAGTGAGGTCGGCCCTTACGCGTTTGAATTGCGATACCACCCATCACGATTCAAGGTAGAGCCGGTCGTCGCACCCATCATCTGCATCATGCCGCACAGCCACCGCTTACCGAGGGCGCGGTGCGTAATTGGCGTGCCGGAGCACAGATAAGTCGATCAGGGTCTTGAACCACCGGGTGTAGCAGTCGAGTAGCTTGAACGGTGCCACTCACGCTTGGGAGCAGCGTTCCGGCACGCTGGCGATCATATCAGAGGGGCTGATGATGTGGCCCACCGCGACATAGCGTGGCACCGTCAGCTTGACCTTGCGTTTGATGTTGGCATCATGTCCGAGTGCCCGATGCCACGGTACGTCACCACATATCCGGCGGCGCTGAATTCCGCCAGCATTATGTTCGCTTTATCTAACATGTGGACGGCTAGAAATATGCCGCCTTGCCATCGTTTAACCCGGATTTTGGCCTCGCAAAAGCTGAGCTGGCTTAGCGCCGCCGTGGCTTGCGAACAACGGCTAGTGCAATTCACCGAGCGGGAAAATATTGCTTATACATAAAATCAATTGATTGTGAGAATCTGTGAGTTTTGCAGTAGGGCAATGTGATATTCTGAAAGTGATCATCGCTTGCTGGCCGAAAGCGGTCTTCGACGCATGTCAGCGTCCGCTGTGCCTGTCATCTGGACCTGCACCGGTTAATCGTGCGCGGGCTGTTTTTTCATTGTTGTGACGGCAAGTTATCGGGGAGGTAAAAATCATGAGTTTTCCCTGCAGCCAGTGCGGATTATGCTGTCGGCACGTGGATCGCAGCCCTGAAACAGCCTGGCTCGATCGTGGCGACGGAACTTGTCGGCATTTTGACGTTGAAAGTAGCCGCTGCCTGACGTATGCACAGCGCCCCCAGATTTGCCGTATCGATGAGATGTACCAATTTTTTGCCCCGGTAATGTCAGAAGCAGAGTATCACGCGGCAAATGCCGCCGTCTGCAATGCGCTGCAAGCCGAACATCAATTTCCCAAGCACTATCAAATCCAACTGAGGAACACATAATGGCAATACCCTTGATCATAGGCGGCGCTGCACTCATCAGCGGTCTGTGGGGCGCAAAAAAAGGTTATGACGCCAAGAAAAATTACAGCGAGGCCGACCGGGTCGTCATAAACGCGTTCTGGGAGTTCGAAACCAGCCGCGATGTACTGGAAGAGCAAAAGGGAAGCACTGCCTCCACCTTGAAAAGTCTTGGGGCCCTGCGCCTGACCATCGAGAGTGCGCAGATGAAGCGTTTCGTCAATGCCATCGCAAAAGTTAACCAGATCAGCTACCGAAATATTGTGCTCGATGGACGTCAGGTTGACATTCAGGCGCCCGATTTCAAGGACATTGAGACGCGCTCCTATCAGGCAGCCGATTTGAT
>JBGSBQ010000269.1:0-5553 GCA_041730475.1 Sphingomonadaceae bacterium | reverse complement strand
GCAGCGGCTTCCGCATGCAGTGCCATCACGTTCATGGAGCGGGCGTTACGCAGTGCGAACATCAGCGCACCGGCCAGTACCACCCATGGCAGGGCGCGCATGGGGGCGCCGGCCAGATCGCCGATCATCCAGAACACCATGCTGCGCAGGCGGCTCTCCGGGGCGATCGACAGCATCAGTGTGACTAGTGCGATGCAGCCCGACGACAGGATCACGCCAGTCAGCAGTAGCAGGGCGGTGCCTCCTTCGGCGGCAGCGCCATTGCGCAGGTCACGGCGCGCCAGCAGGTACAACATCATCGAGATCGCCACTGCACCGCCGAAAGCCGCGGCGTCCACCACCCAGGCGGCGCACATGAACAGTAGCGCGGCCAGCGCGCCAACCGAGGCCCCGGCCGAGATGCCCAGCACATAAGGATCGGCCAGCGGATTGCGCAGCAGCGCCTGCATCATGACACCGGCCAGTGATAGTGCGGCGCCGGTGACGAAGGCTGTCATGGCGCGCTCCAGCCGCAGGCCGAGCAAGGTCGCGCCCAGCGACGAGGCCTGTCCCTGCGCCAGTTCCGCCAGCGCCGCCGGCAGCTCGGACAGCGGAATATGGACCGAGCCGGTCATGCCCGCGAAGAGCAGGCTGGCAAACGCCAACAGGACCAGTGCCGTCAGGACGGCAACAGAGCGCTGGCGCAGCTTGCTGGAAAAAGAGTGCATGCAAACTTTCAGTGTGAGGTGGGCAGGACCCTGTGTCAAAACCCTGCCCGGCAGATTACACCAGTTACCGCTTACTTGTAGCCGTAGCGGAGGCCGGCAAATACCTTGGAGCCCGGCGTGTTGTAGTAGCGCGCCAGATCGTACTGCTTGTTGGCGACATTATTCCAGCGCACCAGCGCCGACCAGTCCTGCGTGAAGCGCCAGCTGGCATACAGGTTCAGCAAGGCATAGCCGCCCAGACGATTCTTGTTGGCCGCATCGTCAAAGCGCTCGCCCGACGCTTGTAGTTCAACGCCGCCACTCAGCGCTCCGGCGCTATAGTCCAGCGCCAGACTGCCATGGCGCTGGGCGCGCCGGGCCAGACGTTTGTCGGTGGTTTCATCGACCGGATCCTGCAGGTCGACGCTGGCGTTCAGGCGGAAATGACCCAGCTTGCGGCTGCCCGACAGCGTCAGGCCTTGCAGCAGGGCGTGATTGACGTTGTAGGCGCAACTCGACTTGCCGGTACCCGGACACGGCGTGCTGGTCACCAGCAGATCGGTCAGGCGGTTGTGATAGTAGCTGGCGTTCAGCAGCGTCAGGCCATCGTCATAGCGCAGCCCCAGTTCGCGGTTGCGGCCATGCTCGGGACGATTGCTGGGCAAGCCGAAGCCGGGGTAGTACAACTCGTTGTAGGTCGGCGCCCGGAAGCTGGTGCCGATGCTGGCGCTGGCGCGCAATGCTGGCGTGATGCGGTAGGCATAACCGGCGGCGCCGGTATTCTGCGCACCATAGATCGAGTTGTCGCGGCGGATGCTGGTCTCGATCAGGTGCTCGCCACGCTGCGCATGGTAGGACGCGGCGTAGGCATTGGTGCTGCGGCTGCGGTTCAGCACTGGCGTGCTGCTGGAGATGACTTCCTCTTCGCGCCGGTCGTACAGCAGTTGCAGCGTATCGTCGCCGATGCGCACATCGTTCTGCCAGCTGTAGCTGGTCTGGCGGGTGTCCAGCTGGGAGATACCGTCGGCACTGGTGTTGGTATAGCTGCCCAGTTCATCGCGCGCTTGCGCTACTTGCAGCAGGCTGCTCCAGTTGGGCAGGATCTGGTTTCTAGTGTAGACCGCAGTGGTTTGTAATTGCTGCTGGTTGTGGGTGTCGTAGGCGATCTTGACGCCGTTATCGTACTGGGCTTCCATTTTGCTGTGCACCAGCAGCGCGCCGATTTCATGGCCGGCGGCCAGTTGCAGGCTGACCTGGGCCGCAACTGACTGCTTGTCGTAACCGTCGCGGTCCGGGTTGTAGGAGAACTGACCGTCGCGGGTGGCCGAATAGCCGTCCGATTGCTCTTTGCCTGCGCTGAGCGCATAGCGCAAGGGATGCTCGCTACCGCTGCTGCCGGAGATAGCGATATCGGCGGCACGGGTGTTGTCGCTGCCGTAGCCGGCGAAGGCGGTCAGTGCGGGGGCACCGTCGCCTTTGCGGGTAAAGATCTGGATCACGCCACCGATGGCGTCGGCGCCGTACATGGTGCTGAGCGGGCCGTAGACGATTTCGATATGGTCGATGGCCGTCAGCGGGATGGCGCTCCAGTTGGCGGTGCCGGTGGTGGAGGAAGCGATCCGCACGCCATCTACTAGCACGATGCTCTGGTTGCCGTTGGCGCCGCGAATAAAGACCGAGCTGGTGGTGCCGGCGCCGCCATTGCGGGCGATTTCAATGCCGCGCTGGCGCTGCAGCAGGTCGACAATGTTGCCAGCGCCCGATTGTGCGATTTGTTCAGCGCCGATGGTGAGTGTGTCGCTGATGGTGTCGCTGCTGGCGGCGGGTATGCGGCTGGCAGTGATCTGGATGGTGTCGGCAAATGGTTTAGCGTTAGCGTATGGCGCAGCCATAGCCAATGCCAGCGACGTCAACGCCGCTGGGCGGGATACAGGAAAAATCATGATCAGCTTCTGTTAATGGCAATCGGCCGACGTCCCCGTAGGCCAGATTGGTACAGAAGCACATCTCCCCGTAGGGAGCAGTGCTTCCACCTGATTTGGCCGGTATCCGGGCTGGCAAGTAACACCGCCTGACCTTCCCATGCAAAGCACAGTGGTGTAAGAGGCGGTTTGTCGCGACTGCTGCGACACTTGTTGACCGTTGCGGGGGCAGCACACGCTGGCCGGTTGAGTGGCTTCGTGTTTCCCGTTTAACTGCGCGTCTGGACAGACACGCGAGCACCAAAACGTCTCCATTATACGGACTTGCGCTGGTAGGGCAACCGACAACTTTTAAAGATCGAGGATCAGCGTGCCACCGTAAGGGATGGCGTGGGGCTGGCTGGCGGCGAGCAGCGCGGCTTCGCGCAGCGGCAGGCCGCGATGACAGGCGGCCAGCAGGCGCATGGTGCCAGCATGGCAGATGATGATGGCGTTTCGCTGCTGGCGCTGGACGTCGGCATAAAAGGCCGCCACGCGGGCCGCCATTTCCAGCACCGATTCGGCGCCGCCGGGACGGTAGTCGGCAAGGTCGGCGGCCCAGGCGTCGATGTCGGCGCGCGGGATCGCGTCCCACGGCTGCAGCTCCCAGCTGCCGAAGTTCATTTCTGCCAGCCGCATGTCGAATACGGGCGCTGCGTGGCCGAGTGCGAGAGCCAGTGCGCGGCAGCGTTGCAGCGGGCTGCTGTACAGCGTTGCATCCGGAGCGAGTATCGGATGCAGCGTCGCAACGGTGAGCGCCAACTGTGGGGCGGCTACCGGCACGTCGCTGCGACCATAGCAGATGCCGGGTGCGATATCAGGTTGTGGGTGGCGGACCAGCGTCAGTCGCATGCTCAGGCGGGCAGCGCGCCGTGCTGCAGACAGGCCAGCACTGCGAGGTAGAAGGTGGCTTCGCTGGCTTGCTGCACCGCGCCCAGACAATCGCCGGTGTAGCCGCCGATACGACGCTGGAATAAACGCGCCAGCCAGATGGTGCTGATGCCGGCGGCCAGCACGCCGCCAGCCAGCGCCGGCCAAGTCAGATAGCCGGACGCGCACAGGACCAGCGCTGGCAATGCCGCCGTGATGGCCGCAATCGACAGCTCGGCGCCACTCATCTTTTGCGCCAGCGGCTTGGCCTTACCCTCGGCGCGGGCATAGTCCATACTCCAGATCAGTGTCGTCGCCATCAGGCGTGACAGGGGATGGGCGGCCAGCAGCGCTGCGATGGCTGTTAGCGGCGGTAGCAAAGCAAGCGTGGTGCACTTCAGGGCCAGCATGCAGGCCATGCCAATCGCGCCATACGCACCGATGCGCGAATCCTTCATGATCTCCAGCACCCGCTCTGGCGACATGCCGCCGCCAAAGCCATCGCACATGTCGGCAAAGCCGTCTTCGTGGAAGGCGCCAGTGGCGTAGATAGCGGCGGCGGTGGATAGCAGGACCGCTACCGGAGCCGGAAATACCCATGCCGCCAGCGCATACACTGCCGCAGCGATGGCGCCCACGACCAGACCCACCAGAGGGAAGTAGCGTGAGGCGTGGTTCAGCCAATGTGGCTCGAAGCCCACCCAGCGCGGAATCGGCAGGCGCGTGAAAAACTGCAGCGCGGTGAAGAACAGGCGGATCTGGTACATCGCTTACTCGGACTTCTCGCTGACCTGGGCCGATTCGAAAGTCGCCATCTGGTTCAGGAAGTTGACTGCCGCATGCAGCAGCGGCAGGGCCAGCGCACAGCCGGTGCCTTCACCGAGACGCAAGCCCAGTTGCAGCAGCGGGCGCGCTTGTAGGTTGGCGAGCATCTGACGATGGCCTTGTTCGTCGGAGCAGTGCGCGAACACGCAATAATCGAGAATGGCTGGTTGCAGGCGTGCGGCGACCAGCAGGGCGCTGGTGACGATGAAGCCATCGATCAGCAGCAGCTTGCGGCACTCGGCCGCTTTCAGCATTGCGCCGGCCATCATCGCGATTTCCAGTCCGCCGAAGGTGGCGAGGATATCCAGCGGTGCGGTGACGCCCGCATGGCGTTCAACTGCCGCCTCAATTACGTGCTGCTTGTGCTGCACACCTGCCGGCGGCAGGCCGGTTCCGGCGCCGACGCACTGGGCGACGGGGATGCCGGTCAGCTTGTGCATCAGTGCAGCGGCGGCGGTCGTATTCCCGATGCCCATCTCGCCAAAGCCGACGACATTCCCCGGCAGGTCGGCGGCCAGCGCCATGCCGGCTGTAAGAGCGGCTTCGCAGAGAGCAGGAGACATCGCCGGCTCCTGCGCAAAGTTGTTGGTGCCTTGTGCCAGCTTACGATCGATCAGGCCGTCGCGTGGGCCGAAGTCATGGTTCACGCCAGCGTCGATCACGTGCAGCGCGCAGCTGTTTTGCTGGGCGAAGACGTTGATCGCGGCACCGCCGGCGAGGAAATTCTCGACCATTTGCCAGGTTACGTCCTGTGGATAGGCAGAAATACCTTCGGCTACGACGCCATGATCGGCGGCGAAGACGAGAATTGCCGGCTGTGCCAGCTGTATCTGGCGCGTACCTTGAATCATGCCGATTTGTTTGGCCAGTGACTCCAGCATCCCCAGGCTACCCAGCGGTTTGGTTTTGTTATTAATGGCAGCATCCAGTTGAGCGCTCAGCGCAGGATGATTAGTAGGAGCAATGGTTGGAATCAGCATGGAGTTGTTTAAGTGAAAAGACGGCGTCATTGCCGCCGCTAAGATAGCACAGAGAATAATTTGAAAACCCTCTTGTTTCGAAGCGGGTGGTTTGCTATAGTTCGCCCCCTCGCAGAACAACGCATGCAAATGCAGAGTGAAGCGAGAAAAAGAAGGGGTTGACGAGATAAACGAAACACTTCATAATCTTGCCTCTTCGCTGACGAACACAACGCTTCGCAGCAAGCAGTA
>JBGSBQ010000268.1:0-5554 GCA_041730475.1 Sphingomonadaceae bacterium | reverse complement strand
AACACCATCTGCCGCTATCTGGCAGCGCAACACGGTCGTAGCGACCTGCTGCCCAGCGATCCCGCCCAACGCGGTCTGGTAGAACAATGGATGGACTGGCAGGCTGGCGAATTGAACAACTCCTGGCGCTACGCTTTCATGGCGCTGGTGCGCCACAGCGCCGCCCATACCGACGCCGGCGCCATCGCCAGCAGTATTGAGAGCTGGAACCGCCATATGGGCATTCTCGAGCAGCAACTGCAGAACACCGGCCAGTACGTCACCGGGCCGGCATTTACGCTGGCCGATATCGTGCTCGGTCTGTCGGCCAACCGCTGGAGCATGACGCCGATGCAGCGCCCGGACTATCCGGCCGTTGCCGCCTACCTGCAACGCCTGAACCAGCGCGAGGGATGTCGGCTACATTGCAGCAACGGCTTAGCTTGAGTGATCTGCTCCCCGTCCATACGCCCGAGGCAGCATCACGCAGCCGCCTACCCGTCAAGGAAAGGTCAACTCCATGCCAAGCATCCGGACCACGACGAGGGTGACGAGTCCCAGGACCAGCAGCGCCATCGAGAAGCCTGCAACCACCTTGACGGTCGCGCGCAATACCGCCCGCAGTTCCTTCCCGCCGTCCTTCTCCTTCTGCCCTTGATCGTAATGCCACTTGACGGCATAAAACATGCCCGTGCCGAGCACGAGCGCCTTGAACGCAACGAAGACTATCGGGATCCATTCCATCATGTTGAAGTTTTCCAGTCTATTAGTTGACACCATCTGTTATCAGGAGCAGCTCACCTCGCAACGCTGCTCTAGGTTCTGATGCATACTACTTCAAAGCAATTTCCATACATTGAGACAAAATGTCCCAGTTGAATACCATACAAGATGATCAGTTGACCAACTGGCTGCCGCGTCTGGCCGTGAATGGCGGGCCACGCTTTTTGCAAATTGCCGATGCGTTGCAGGCGGCGGTGGCCGGCGGATCACTGAAAGCCGGTGACCGCCTGCCGCCGCAACGCCAGTTGGCAGCGCAGCTGGACGTCGACCTGACAACGGTCACGCGCGCCTACGACGAAGCCCGACGCCGCAACTTGCTGGAGGGACGTGGCGCACGCGGCACCTATGTCGCAGCGCCGAAAGTCGAATTGACCGCCATACTCGACCTGAGCATGAATACGCCGCCACGACCGGACGGGGTGGATTTCGACGACCTGCTGAAACAAGGTTTGTCGCAAGTATTGATGCGGGCAGATAATGAATTACTGATGACTTACCATCTGGGCGGGGGCAGCGACGCCGACCGCCAGGCTGGCGCCACCTGGCTGGCGCCGATGCTGGGACCGGTGAATGCCGGGCAGCTACTGGTCTGTCCGGGCGCACAAGCGGCGCTCGCCGCCTTGATCCTCGCGCTGACGCAGCCGGGCGATGTGATCCTGGCAGACGCCGCGAGTTATCCCGGCCTGCACGCCGCAGCGACCCAGTTTGGCCGCCGCCTGATTGCGGTGGCAGCAGACCAGCACGGGATGCTGCCGGCGCAGCTGGAAGCCGCTTGCCACCAGCACCGGCCCGCGCTGCTCTACCTCAATCCAACCTTGCAGAATCCGACCGCCATCACCATACCAAGTAGCCGGCGCATCGAGCTCGCCCGCATCGCACAGCAGTATCAGGTCGGCATCATTGAGGACGATCCCTACTGGCTGCTGGCTCAGGCCCCGCCGCCGCCGATTGCCACCTTGGCCCCACAACAGGTGTATTACATTTCCACGCTGTCGAAGTGCCTGACGCCCGGCTTGCGGCTTGCCTTCGTGTTGATACGCGAGCCGCAGCACCGTGAACGTTTTCTCGCTGCGCTACGCTCTTTTGCGCTGATGGTCGCGCCACTGACGGCGGCACTGGCGACCCAATGGATCTTCGATGGCTCGGCGAACCGCCTGATGCAAGGCGTACGCCAGGAGGCCCGCCTGCGCCAGCAGATGGCCCGCGCTATTCTGGCCGGGCACTACCGTGGCAGCGGCGACGGACTGCATGTATGGCTGGAACTGCCGGCCTATTGGGATTCAGCGCAGCTGGCCCAAGCGGCCGGCCGCGCGGGCATCGCCGTCACGCCAGCGGAGGTATTCGCCACCGGCCAGGCCACCGTGAATGCCATCCGCATTTCGCTCGGCAGCATCAAGGACCGGCGTCACCTGCAGGCGGGGCTGCAAGGACTGTCCGATCTGCTTGCGCGGCGGCCCGCGCCCATCAGCGCGGCGATCGTGTAAGGCTGCGGGACGCACTCAGCCGGTAAGCGCCGCCGCGCTGCTCAGCACCAGCCCTGACGCCACTGGGCAGCATCGTCGAGCGCGCGCCACGGCAAAGTCTGCCGACGCCGGCTGTGCACAGCCTCCAGCACGATGTCGGTAATCGCGCCGCCTTCGGTCTCGGGCTCGACCACCTCCACCACCAGAAAGTGCTTCTCACGGTGTTGCGGCTGTACCGCCGTCCATTTACTGAGGCGTAGTTTTTTCGGGCTAACGGGCATGGCAATACTCCAGAGATCAGCCCCGATCATAGCAGAACCCGGCTGCGCCGTTGTTAGTGCAGCTGCAGCTCCGGCTGCACCGGGGAAATCGCCGTTTTCGGCATGCATGCGATGAAATTGCTGCCCTTGCCCGGCTCAGATTTGATCTGCAGCGTACTGCCATGGCGCAGCAAGACGTGCTTGACGATCGCCAGCCCCAGCCCGGTACCCTGGGTTTCCCGCGAGCGGCTCTTGTCAACCCGGTAGAAACGCTCGGTCAGACGCGAAATATGCTCGGGACTGATGCCAATGCCGGTATCTTCGACGATGAACTTGACGCCCTGCTCGCCCTCTTTCCACACCAGATGGATCTTGCCGCCGGCCGGCGTATAGCGCACCGCGTTCGAGGCCAGATTGCCGAAGGCGCTGTGCAACTCCTCGTAGCTGCCCATAATATCGGGGCCGCTGACGGTCATGGTGACGTCGTGTTTGCCGGCCGACAGCGCGCGAGCGTCGCGTAGCACCTGCTCCATCAACTTGCGCACATCGACGCGCTCGGGCCGCATCGGGTAGTCGACCGATTCCAGGCGCGACAAGGTCAGCATGTCTTCGATCAGGTGCTGCATGCGGTGGCCCTGCTCCGTCATCAGTTTCAGATGGGCAGAACGGGTGGCGGCATCCAGCCCTTCGGTAGCGGCGATTTCGAGGAAGCCGACGATCACCGTCAGCGGCGTGCGCAGTTCATGCGAAGCGTTGGCAATGAAGTCGCGCCGCATCTCTTCGATACGCTCCGATTCGGTAGCATCGTGCGTCACCAGAATCTGGCGCCGGTTTTCAAATGGGATGATCTGCACGATCAACTTGCGTTCGCGGAAGCTGATCGTCAGCGGCTGCTCGTAGCGGCCGAGGATGATGTAATCCATGAAGTCCGGGCTGCGCACCAGGTTGGTCACCCGCATCCCTTTGTCACGCTCGCCACTGAGGCCAAGGTGCTGCTCGGCGGCCGGATTGCACCATTCGAGGAACAGCACGTCGTCCATGATGACGACGCCATCCGGCAGCAAATGCATGGCCTGACGGAAGCGGGCCAACCATTCGGTCAGCTCGGTCTGGTTCTTTTCATCGTCGCGGCGCAGCCGGTACAGGCGCGCAAAAATATTTGTCCATGCACCCCAGCCGTCCGGCAGCTTGGCGCTTTGCGGGTCTTCCAGCCAGTCACTCAGCTGGTGCAGATACGACAGTTGCACCAGTACCATCACGATCATCGACACCAGCGCCGCCGTCATCGCCGCCATGGTGCCAAACATCCAGCCGAACAGGGCACAGCAGGCCAGAATGATGGCCATGCGCAACGCGGCAGGCACCCAGAACAGGACTTTTGGATTCATGGAGGCTTATTTCTCGGACAGCATATAGCCGACACTGCGCACCGTCTTGATCAGGTGCTCAGCTTCCTTCAGCGCCTTGCGCAGGCGCAGCACGTGCACGTCGACCGTGCGTTCTTCGATCACCACATGGTCGCCCCACACCTTGTCGAGCAACTGGCTGCGCGAGAACACCCGCTCCGGATGGGCCAGCAGGAATTTCAGCAGCTTGTACTCGGCGTGGCCGATGTCGATCTTCTGGTCGTCCATCGAGACCGTGCAGCTGACCGGATCCAGCATCACATTGGCGGCGCGCATGGTGGCCTGCGCATGCTCGGGGCTCTTGCGGCGCAGCAGGGCCTTGGCCCGGGCCAGCAGCTCGCGCGGCGAGAACGGCTTGGTGATGTAGTCGTCGGCACCGCTGTTCAGGCCGGCCAGCTTGTCCTCTTCCATGCTCTTGGCCGTCAGCATGATGACGGGAATTTCGTTGAACTGGCGGTCGGAACGAATCCGCGCCAGCAGGCGCAGACCGCTCTGGTCGGGCAGCATCCAGTCCAGCAGGATCAGCTGCGGGGTGCGGGTCTGGATGAATTCCCACGCTTCGGCGCAGCTCTGCACGGCACAGCAGTTCCAACCCGCCTCGCGCAGCGAAAACGTCACCAGTTCAACAATGGCCGGCTCGTCTTCGACGATCAGCACGGTGGTTTTATCAGATGCCATGGTACTTTCTTACTCGGACAGCTCGTCAATAATCGGGACGGTCTTGGTGTGACGGATGTCGCGCCCTTCCACCACATAGATCACGTATTCGGCGATGTTCTTGGCATGGTCGCCGATGCGTTCGATGGCCTTGGCCACCCACAAGGTGTCCAGCGCGGCCGAGATGGTGCGCGGGTCTTCCATCATGAAGGTGATCAAATTGCGCATGATGGAGCGGAATTCGTGGTCGATCACGGCATCCTGGGCGATCAGTTGCAAGGCTTGCTTGCCGTCGTTGCGGGCGAACGCGTCCAGCGCATCGTGCAGCATGTCGCTGGTGTTGTTGGCGATGCCGCGTACCATTTCATAGTGGTTGACGGTGACGGCGCCGCGCGCATGCAGCGCCTTGGCGGTGCGGGCAATCTTGGTCGCTTCGTCGCCGATGCGCTCCAGGTCGGTGATCACCTTGATCGTGGCCATGATGGTGCGCAAGTCGTTGGCGGCCGGCTGGCGCCGCACGATCAGGTGGCTGCAGGCATCGTCCAGCTGTACTTCGAGCTGGTTGACGGCGTCGTCTTCGCGCATCACGCGGTCGGCGCGCTCGGCATTACCGATGCGGAAGCAGGTCATGGCGTCGAGGAACTGGGTCTCGACGATGCCGCCCATCAGCAACACCTTGGAACGGATCGCTTCTAATTCTTGGTCGTACTGCTTGGATGAATGCTCGCCGATCATGCTGTGCTCTCCGTATTCAATTTATACGATTTATAACGTTGATTTAATTATAACCTGACGCGATGCTTAACCGAAACGGCCAGTGATGTAGTCCTGGGTTTCCTTGCGCGCCGGATTCATGAAGATCTGGTCGGTCTCGCCGAACTCGACCAGCTCGCCCAGATACATATAGGCCGTGTAGTCGGAGCAGCGGGCCGCCTGTTGCATGTTGTGGGTGACGATGGCAATCGTGTAATCCTGCTTCAGCTCGCTGATCAGCTCTTCCACTTTC
>JBGSBQ010000267.1:0-5563 GCA_041730475.1 Sphingomonadaceae bacterium | reverse complement strand
AGCCAGTACCTGCTTGGCAACGCCGTAGCGGATCTTGATTTCTTCAGCTTCCGAGGTCGGCGTGCGCAAGGCCATCGCAATGTCATTGGTGATCTGGTCGCCGGCAATTGGAATCACGGCGGTATGGCGGATCGCGCCGTCCGAGAACACCGCTACGTCGGTAGTGCCGCCGCCGATATCGATCAGCACCACGCCCAGTTCCTTCTCGTCCGGCGTCAGCACCGCATCGGCCGAGGCCATCGGCTGCAGGATCAGGTCCGACACTTCCAGTCCGCAGCGGCGCACGCACTTGACGATGTTCTGCACCGCCGACACCGCGCCGGTGACGATATGGACTTTCACTTCCAGCCGGATGCCGCTCATGCCGATCGGCTCGCGCACGTCTTCCTGACTGTCGACGATGAATTCCTGCGGCACCGTATGCAGCAGCTGCTGGTCGGTCGGAATGTTGACCGCCTTGGCCGTTTCGATCACGCGCGCCACGTCGGTGGCGGTGACTTCCTTGTCCTTGATGGCGACCATGCCGCTCGAATTGAAGCTGCGGATATGGCTGCCCGCGATACCGGCATAGACGTTGCGGATCTTGCAGTCGGCCATCAGCTCCGCTTCTTCCAGCGCGCGCTGGATCGATTAGACGGTGGCTTCAATATTCACCACCACGCCCTTTTTCAGGCCCTTCGATTCGTGCTGACCCAGCCCGATCACTTCGTGGCGCCCGTCCGGCATCACCTCGGCCACCACGGCCCCCACTTTCGAGGTGCCGATGTCGAGGCCGACGATCAGGTTTTTCGCATCTTTTGTCATGTCTTTCGCCTACTCTCTCGCCTACTGTGTGTGCTTGCCCGTGGGCTTGGCGCCCGCTGTTTTCTTCACTAATGCCGCCGGCTTGGCGCCTTCGGCTGGTATTTTCAAACCTGTCGCGCTGAGCGCGAGGCCATTCTGGTAACGCATGTCGATGGTCTCGATACTCGGCAGGTGCGACACCAGCTGCGGATAAATCCCGGTCAGCCGGTCGACCCGTTCCTTCAGCGTGGTAGCGGTCTGCTCACGCCCCAGTGCCACGCTCATGCCGTTATTCAGCTTGACGGTCCACGCATAACGGCCCGACAGCGACAGCGCTTGTGGCACCAGCTTGATCGGCGCGAACCAGTGGCGCAACTCGCCGTACCGCGACAACACTTCCTTCTCGCTGCCTTCCGGACCATCAAAGGCTGGCAGCGGATGATCTTCCTCGGCTTCGGCCAGGTTGGCGGTAAACACATCGCCCTTGGTCGACAGCAGCCGGCCATCTTCACCCCAGGTACCGAGCGCCTCATGCTCTTCCAGCGCCACGATCAGCTGGTCCGGCCATTCACGCCTTACCGTGGCACGCCGTACCCAAGGCACCGATTCAAACGCCAGCCGCACCGCATCAAGGTTGGTGGTGAAGAAGTTGCCCTTGATCTTGCCCAGCGCGCTGTTGCGCAGCGTCAGGTGGTTCACGTGTTTCAGTTCGTCGCTGTCGATCGCTTCGATGCGGATGGTACGCAGCGTGAACATCGGACGCTGCGCGATCCACCAGACGCCGGATGCCACGCATGCCAACAGCACCAGGGCATAAATGCCGTTGGCGCTTGCATTCAGGGCTTTAGCGTCTTGCCACATGCGGATACTCTTCCTTAAACCTTGGCGGCCGGTTTGGCCATCTTCAAACGTGCCGAACGCAGAATCTCTACGCACAGCGCTTCATAACTGGTACCTTCAGCGCGGGCCGCCATCGGCACCAGCGAGTGCCCGGTCATGCCGGGCGAGGTGTTCACCTCCAGCAGGAAGGGACGGTTGTCGCTGGCGCGCAGCAGCACGTCGACCCGACCCCAACCCTCACAACCCGAGGTGCGATACGCTTCCACCGCGATGCGCTGCATTTCGGCGCTGGTGGCGGCGTCCAGCACGGCCGGGCAGAAATACTTGGTGTCGTCGCTGAAGTACTTGTTCTGATAGTCGTAATTGCCTTCCGGCGCGACGATCTCGACGATCGGCAGCGCGCGCGCGCTGGCGCCCTGCCCCAGCACCGCCACCGTGAATTCACGGCCGGTGACAAATTCTTCGGCCAGCACCGCGTCGTCCAGACTGGCGGCCAGATCGTAAGCAGCCTTGAATTCTTCCAGTGCGCTGACCTTGGTGATGCCGATGGTCGAGCCTTCATGCGGCGGCTTGACGATCAGCGGCAGGCCGAGGTCGGCGGCGATCTGGCTCAGGTCCGACGCGCCATCCAGCACCGCGTAGTTCGGCGTTGGCAGGCCGGCTTTCAGCCACAGGATCTTGGTCGCAATCTTGTCCATGCCGACCGCACTGGCCATCACGCCGCTGCCGGTATAAGGGATGCCCAGCAGTTCCAGCGCGCCCTGAATCGAGCCGTCTTCACCGAAGCGGCCGTGCAGCGCGATGAACACGCGGTCGAATTTTTCCGCTGCCAGTTCGGCCAGCGAACGCAAGCCGGTATCGAATGCATGCGCGTCGATGCCATGGCTCTGCAGGGCCGCCAGCACGCCGCTGCCGGACATCAGCGAGACATCGCGCTCGGCGGAGCTGCCGCCGAACAGCACGCCAACTTTGCCGAAGGCCTGGGCGTCAATGAGAGGAGTGGTAACTGGGTGATTCACGTTCAGACCTTTGGGTAATGAGTCAGTTTTGCCGGGACGCCGCTGATCGAGCCTGCGCCCATGGTGATGACGACGTCGCCGTCGCGCACCACGCCCATGATGGTCTCCGGCATATCGCCGATGGCCTCCACGAAAATTGGTTCGGTTTTGCCGCGTGCGCGCAGCGCGTGCGCCATGGCGCGGCCGTCGGCGGCCACGATCGGCGCTTCACCGGCGGCATACACTTCGGCCAGTACCAGCACGTCCGGCATGCCCAGCACTTTGACGAAATCTTCAAACAGGTCGCGGGTACGGCTGTAGCGGTGCGGCTGGAACGCCAGCACCAGACGGCGCCCCGGATAGGCGGCGCGGGCGGCGGCCATGGTGACGTCCATCTCCAGCGGGTGATGACCGAAATCGTCCACCAGCGTGAAATGGCCGCCGGCCGGAATCGCGACTTCGCCATATTTGGTGAAGCGGCGGCCCACGCCAGCGAAACCGGCCAGGCCAGCCTGGGTGGCGCTGTCTTCGATGCCAATTTCACGCGCGATCGCGATCGCCGAGCAGGCGTTTTGTACATTGTGCAGGCCGGGCTGGTTCAGCACCACGTCGAGGTCCGGATAGCCGTCCTGAATCACGGTGAAGTGCATTTCCACGCCCACCGCGCGCGCATTCACGGCGCGCACTTCGGCTTCTTCATGGAAACCGTAAGTGGTGACTGGCTTGGTCATGTGCGGGATGATGGCGCGCACATGCGGATCGTCGATGCACAGCATGGCGCGGCCATAGAACGGCAGGCGATCCGTGAAGTGAACAAAAGCCAGCTTGAGCTTTTCGAAATCGTGATCGTAAGTCTCCATGTGATCGGCATCGATATTGGTGATGACTTCGATCATGGGCGACAGGTTCAGGAACGAGGCGTCCGATTCGTCGGCTTCAGCCACCAGATAGTCACCGCTGCCAAGTTTGGCGTTGGCGCCGGCACTGGTCAGGCGGCCGCCGATGACGAAGGTCGGGTCCAGCCCACCCTGCGCCAGCACCGAGGCCACCAGACTGGTGGTGGTGGTCTTGCCGTGAGTACCGGCGATGGCGATGCCGCGCTTCAGGCGCATCAACTCGCCCAGCATGACGGCACGCGGCACGATAGGAATCTTGCGGCTGCGCGCAGCCACCACTTCCGGGTTGTCCTGCTGCACGGCGGTCGAGGTGACGACGGCATCGGCCTGACCGATATGCTCGGCGGCGTGGCCCTGGAATACCTGCGCGCCGAGGGCGGCCAGACGCTGCGTCACGGCGTTGCTGCCGAGGTCAGAGCCGGTTACGGTATAGCCGAGATTGAGCAGCACTTCGGCGATGCCGCTCATGCCGCTGCCGCCGATGCCGACGAAGTGAATATTCTGTACTTTGTGTTTCATGTCAGTTGTTCCAATACTTGGGCGATCGCGTTGTTCGCGTCGCGCTGGCCAGCTGCACGCGCTGCCACGGCCATGGTCTGGCAGGCGGCACGGGTCAGCGTTTCGAGCAGGGTTGCCAGGCTCTGTGCGCTCATTTCGGTTTGCGGCATGTGGATCGCTGCGTTCTGCCTGGCCATCCACTGCGCGTTGTTGCGCTGGTGGCTGGTGGTCGATGCCACCAGTGGCACCAGCACGCTGGCCACGCCGGCCGCCGTCAGTTCCGACACGGTGATGGCACCAGCGCGGCAGATCACCAGATCGGCAGCGCTGTAGGCATGCGCCATGTCGTCGATGAAGTCGACCACATTGGCCTGCACGCCGGCCTGCGCATAGGCGGCACGCAGCGCATCGATGTTCTTCTTGCCCGACTGGTGGGTCACCTGCGGCCGCTGCTCTGCAGGTATCAGCGCCAGCGCGGCCGGCAGGTTGTCGTTCAGCGCCTTCGCCCCGAGACTGCCGCCCACCACCAGAATGCGCAGCGGGCCGCTGCGGCCAGCGAAGCGCTGCTGCGGGCCGACCATGTCGAGGATTTCCTTACGCACCGGATTGCCAGTGACGACCGCCTTGGCGGCGGCGCTGCCGAATTCGGCCGGGAAGCCGAAGCAGACCCGCTGCGCCAGCGGCGTCAGGGTTTTGTTCGACAGCAGCAGCGCGGCGTCGGCATTCACCAGCACCAGCGGCACGCCGCGCAGGCGCGCCCTCAGGCCGCCCGGCACGGTGACGTAACCGCCCATGCCCAGCACCACGTCCGGCTTGCGGCGGCCGACGTAGCCGAAGCAGGCCGCAAAGGCGCCCAGCATCTTGAAGGCGCCACCGATGGTGTGCTTGAGGCCCTTACCGCGCATGCCGGTGAAGTCGATACTGTCCATCGCGATGCCGTGCTTCGGCACCAGCTCCTGTTCCATGCCGGCGGCGGTACCCAGCCAGCTCACTTCCCAGCCGCGCGCACGCATGGTCTGCGCAATCGCCAGTCCCGGGAAAATGTGGCCGCCGGTGCCGGCTGCCATAATCATCAATCGTTTCATAGTCTGCCACCACGCATCAGGACCCGGTTCTCGTAGTCGATCCGGAGCAGGATCGCGAGTCCGACGCAGTTAATTACTACCCCTGTGCCGCCATAGCTCATCAGCGGCAAGGTCAAGCCCTTGGTCGGCAGCAGGCCAAGGTTGACACCCATATTAATAAACGTCTGCACCCCGATCCAGATACCGATACCCTTGGCGGTCAGGCCGGCAAAGGTCTGGTCGATGGCGATGGCCTGACGGCCGATATCGAAGGCGCGCTTGATCAGCCAGTAGAACATCGCGATCACCACCAGCACGCCGGCCAGACCCAGTTCTTCACCGCTCACGGCCAGCAGGAAGTCGGTATGCGCTTCCGGCAGGTAGTGCAGTTTTTCGACGCTGCCGCCGAGGCCAACGCCAAAAATTTCTCCGCGTCCGAAAGCGATCAGTGAGTGGGTCAGCTGGTAAGCCTTGTTCAGTGCAT
>JBGSBQ010000266.1:0-5568 GCA_041730475.1 Sphingomonadaceae bacterium | reverse complement strand
CCACCGGGAAGTCATGCTGCTCGATGGCGCGGCGCAGTTTCTCGGCCAGTGCGGCAGCACCATCGAGCGTGGTGCCGCGGGCGATCACCATGAATTCCTCGCCGCCCCAGCGGCCCACCAGGTCGACGCTACGCAGATGCTGGGTCAGTACCTGCGCCATGGCCACCAGCACCTGGTCGCCGGCCTGGTGGCCGTGTATGTCATTGACCAGCTTGAAGCGGTCCAGATCCAGCAGCAGTAGCGAAAATGGCTGGCCGAAGCGGGCGCTGCGGGCACACTCGCTGTCCAGCACCTGATCGATTTTCAGGCGGTTGTACAAGCCGGTCAGGCGGTCGGTGATGGCCAGCTGTTGTAGTTCGGCGTTCTTGACTTCCAGTTCTGCGGTACGCTGGCGTACCAGTTCGGTCAGCTGTGCCGCCCGGGCCCGCAGGCGCGCCACGCGCCAGCGGAACGACAGGAACACGGCGCCCACCACTGCCACCAGCAACAGGATCAGGAACCATGTGGTCTTCCAGAACACCGGCTGCACTTCGATCGGGATGCTCAGCTGGTGCGGACTCCACATGCCATTGCGGTTGCTGGTGCGGACCTGCAGCGTGTAATTGCCATGCCACAGATTGCCGTAGTTGGCGGAGCGGTGGTCGGCGTCGCCTTCGATCCAGTCGCGGTCATAGCCTTGCAGGCGGTAGGCGAAGCGGTTCTTCATAGGCGCCGAGTAGTCCTGCGCGGCGAAGGTAATGGTCAGGTTGCGCTCGTGCGGCGCCAGTACCAGCTTGGGCATCAAACGGCTCCATGGTACGGCGCTGCCGTCGATCATGACCTCGCTGGCTTGCACGGCGGGCTGGAACGACCATGGCTGGAAGCGCAGCGGATTGATCACCGCCAACCCCTGGGTGCCGCCGAACAGGAACAGGCCATCGCGGGTCGTGCTGTAGGCGCGGTCCCAGGCGGTGCCGATGTTGATGCCGTCGGCGCGGGTCAGCTCCACCAGCTGCTGGGTAGCCGGATCGAACACCATCCATTGGGTCCAGATGCGGCCGCTGCTATCCTGCAGCAGGTTGGCGCCGGGGTATTTGCCGGGCTTGCCGCCTAGCGCGCCCATGTCGGTGAAACTGACTTCACTACCATGGCGCTGCTCCAGCCGGCCCAGGCCTTTGGACGAGGCCAGCCACAAGCGGCCGTCGCGGTCGATCAGCAGGCCATTGATATGGGCGCTGGCAGTGCAGTCGGTGACGGCAGGGGCGCAGTGCAGCATTTGCAGCGTGGCGCTGTCTGCGGTCTTCAGGGCCAGACCGGCGTTGGTACCGGCCCACAGGTTGCCGGCGCTGTCTTCGAGCAGCGCATACACCACCGGCGCCGCGCCGCCCTGAGTGCTGGCCACGGTGTCGAAACGGCGCTGGGACGGCAGCCAGCGGGCGATGCCGGCGTCGGTGCTGGCCCATAGCGTGCCGTCGCCGGCTACCAGCAGGCGCCGCACATTGTTGTTCGGCAGTCCTTCGGCGCTGGCAAACTGCTGCCAGCGCTTGCTGCGGGGCGGCAGGCGGAACAGGCCGGCCTGCGAAGTCCCGGCCCACAGGCTGCCGTCCGGCGTCTCGGCCAGTGCGCTGATGGTGCCGTCACCCAGTGCGCCCGGCTGGCCGGGTTGCGGGCGATAGCCGCCGATCAGGCCAAGGCGGCGGTCGAGGATGTCGATGCCGTTGCCGCCAGTGCCGGCCAGGATGCTGCCGTCGGCCCGTTCCAGCACGCTGCGGATATCGCCATGCGACAGGCCAGTGGCGCGCGCCGGGCTGTGGTGCAGCAGCTGGATCGCGTGGTTGGCGGGCTGGTGGCGCTGCAGGCCATTGCCCCAGGTGCCGACCCAGACCAGACCGGCCCGGTCGACCAGCAGGGAATTGATACTGTCCAGTGTCAGGCTGCCCGGCACCGATGGATCGTGACGGGCCCGCTGCAGCAGGTGGCCGTCGCCAGCATCGACGATGTTGATGCCACTGGCGTCGAACATGCCCAGCCAGATCTGGTCCGGCCCCGCTTGCGCGATGCTGCGCACGAAACGGTGCGGCACCCGTTCGGTGTGATCCGGGTCGAGCTGGACCCGCTGCAAGGTGCTACTGCCGGCGGCAATCCATGCCGCGCCCTGTTCGCGGGTGCCGATCCATAGCTTGCCATCGGCCGCTTCGAACAGCACGCGGATATCCTGGCCGGCCAGTGATGCGGGATCGGCCGGATCGGAAGCGACCCGCTCAAAGCTGGTGGCACGCGCCGGCCGCCGCAGCAGGCCGGCGGCGGTACCGACCCATAGCGTGCCGTGGCGGTCGACCAGCAGGCTGCGGATGCGGTTGTCGGTCAGGCTGCCGGGCCGCGCCGGATCGTGCCGGAAGCGCTGCGGCGCACTGGCGCCGGGCGCCCAGTAATCGAGGCCGTCGTTGGCGCCAACCCAGACCCCGCCGCCGGCGTCGCCGGCCAGCGCCCAGATCTTGCCGCCGGCCTGCGAGACAGTGGCGGGCGTGGCGCTGCTGGCACTGGTACGGTAGCTGATCGCCTGCTCGGTGCCCGGATCGAGCACGAACAGGCCGTCATTATTGGTGCCAACCCAGAGCCGGCCATCGCTGCCATTCCACAGCACGCTGACGGTGTCGCTGGCCAGTGACGGCGTGGCGCCGTGGCGCAGCGGGAAGCGCCGCAGACGGTAGCCGTCGTAGCGCATCAGGCCATTCGGGGTACCGATCCACAGCCAGCCACGGGCATCCTGGGTCAGTACGGTAATGACGGCAGAAGGCAGCGATTCGGCATCGGCGATGGTCTCGAAATCGAGATCGGCCTGGGCAAACAGCGTGGCCGGCGCAGCCCATGCCAGCTGCGCCCAGAGCAGCAGGGTGGCAAGCAGCAGGCGGCGCGAAGCGAGGGTCAGCATGCCTTAGTAACTACTTTCGAAGCGGTGCAGGTCGGCTTCCAGCTGCCATTGCAGGCGGGCCTTGGTGTGCTGCGCCAGATACGCCCGGCAGCTACTGCTGAGGCGCGCCGCCGGTGGCCGGTCGTTGGCGCAGGCCGCTACCGGGCGCAGCCGCTTGGCATCGGCCCACAGGCTGTCACCTTCGGCGAAGGAATACTGCAGGCTGTTGCGGGCCATGGTTTTCAGTTGCGGGTAATCGACGTGCTGTTCGACGGCGGCCTTCACATATTCGGCCGTCATTTCGGAACGGGCCACGCCCTCATCGTCGGTCGCCAGTGCCAGCGGCACGCCGTATTTGAGGTAGGCCGCCATTGGATGGTTGGCGCCGCTGACTCCGAGGATGCCGGTGTTGCTGGTCAGGCAGATCTCGACCAGGATCTGGTCGCGCGCCATGCGTCGCAGCAGCCCGAGCGCATCGTCTTCCTGCAGGATGTCGACGCCGTGGCCGATGCGCCGCGCATGGCCGGTCAGCACCGATTCACGGATGTGGAAGCGCAGGCCTTCCGGTGGCACCAGGCCGGGTGCCAGTTCGCCCGCGTGCAGCGTGACGCGGCCCTTGGGATAGGCGCCATGCAGGTAGTCCAGCATGCGCATGTGCTGGCGGAAGTCGCGCATCGACACCATGCCGTCTTCCGGCATCACCATGTTCAGGCCGACCACGTTGGGATCGCTCTGCGCCAGTTCGAAGCCGGCCACCATTTGGGCAAACACGGTTTCCCGCGGCAGGCCGCGCAACACCTGATACAGGATGCGCACCGCCACCTCGCAACCAGCGGCGCCGGGCTGGCGGGTGCAGCCGAGGATGTCGCGCTGGCGTGCCAGATTGTGGCGGATGTCGGCGCTGGCCGCCTGCACCGCGTCGGCCAGGCCGGCGGCGCGCAAGGCGGCGTGCTGGCTGGACAGGTCATCGTTCCAGCCGCTGCTGGCGACTACCTTGGCCAGCGCGGCGGAGGCCGGCGTCAGCATCAGCTCCAGATAGCTGACCTTGCCGGCGCTGGCGCGCGCCGCCACTTCGGCCAGCATGTCGCCGTCGCGCTGCTGGGTCGACAGCTTGAATTTGCCGAAGCTGTCGAAGAACTGGTCATGGCCGCTCAGTCCCGACTGCGCCACGTTGCGCATCGACCAGGCATCGATCAGACGCCGATACAGCACGCCATCGGTCAGCGCTTGCGCAGCCGGGATGCTGCCCTGCGCTTCATTACAGGGCGGCTTGACGGTGGCCAGCGTTTTCTGGTCAACGCAGACGCCTCCTTCGGCGGCCCAGGCGATCAGCGATTCGGCGTAGATCGCGCCGGACAGATGGCTGTGCAGGTCGCCGCCCTTGGGCATGTCCTTGAGGAAGGCCCACAACAGCGGCGGCTGGCTGCGGATGCTGTTGAAATAGGTGGCAGCGCGCTGCGCCGCGCTGCCGCTGGCGGCCAGTTGCGCCTGCGCTGGCGCGGCCAGCGTCAGGGTCAGGGCCAGTGGCAGCGCCAGTAACCTGGCCCGGGTCAGGCCGCGCAGCGTCAGAAGAGCAGAGAAGGCCATGGCAGCTCCGCAGGGTCAGGGTTAGCTGGCCACTTGCACGCGGGCGGCGCCGCTCACCATTTCGCCGATCACGGCGGCCGCTTCAAAGCCTTCGCGCTGGAACAGTGCCAGCACCTCGGCCACGCTGTCCGGCGCACACGACACCAGCAGGCCACCGGAAGTTTGCGGGTCGGTCAGCAGCATGTGCTGGGCCTGCGTGATTGATGGCGACAGCTGCACATCCTTGCCATAGGCTTCCCAGTTGCGGCCCGAGGCGCCGGTGAAATAGCCTTGCTCGGCCAGCGCTTCCACGCCGGGCAGCAGTGGAATCTGCGCCATGTTCAGTTGTGCCGTCAGGCCGGCACCGCGGGCGATTTCCAGCAGGTGGCCGAGCAGGCCGAAACCGGTGACGTCGGTCAGCGCGTGCACGCCCGCCATCTCTGACAGTGCCTTGCCCGGCTTGTTCAATTTGGTGGTGTTGGCGATCATGGCCTGATACCCGGCGGCGTCCAGCTGGTCCTTCTTCAGCGCGGCCGACAGCACGCCCACGCCCAGCGGCTTGCCCAGCACCAGCACGTCACCGGCGCGGGCGTCGGCATTGCGCTTGACCTTGGACGGATGCACCAGTCCCAGTACCACCAGCCCGTAAATCGGTTCGACCGAGTCGATGGTGTGGCCGCCGGCGATCGGGATGCCCGCTTCAGCGCAGATCGATTCGCCACCCTTGATGATCTGGCCGATGGTTTCCAGTGGCAGTTTGTTGATCGGCATGCCTACCAGTGCCAGCGCCATGATCGGCGTACCGCCCATCGCATACACGTCGGAGATGGCGTTGGTGGCGGCGATGCGGCCGAAGTCGTACGGGTCATCGACAATCGGCATGAAGAAGTCGGTGGTGGCGATCAGCGCCTGCTCGTCATTGAGCTTGTAGACGGCGGCGTCGTCGGCCGTTTCGATCCCGACCATCAGCTCTTTCGGTACCGGGAAGCCGGACGAGTTTTTCAGGATCTCGGACAGCACGCCGGGCGCGATCTTGCAGCCGCAGCCGCCGCCGTGCGAGAGCGAAGTGAGGCGGGGCTGGGCCGTGGGGGAGGTGGGTGTGTTCATGGGTG
>JBGSBQ010000265.1:0-5629 GCA_041730475.1 Sphingomonadaceae bacterium | reverse complement strand
GCAATGCCGAATTATGGCGCCGCGCGCGGCGCTTCGCGCCCGCCGACCGGGCGCTGGCAGTCGACGACCTGCAAACCATGTATGACAAATACTTTGCCGACGGCATCCAGCCGGGCATCAGCGCCGCCGAATCCCACGACTGGAACGGCATCGTCCGCACCGTCACCGCGACGCTGCCGGTCTACCTGACGTTCGAAAAAGCCTTGCAAAAGAAGATAGACGACCTGCAACTGGCGCAGAGCCAGGAGTTCGAGCAGGTGCGGGCCCAGCAGCACACCCTGATCACTGCGGTCGTGGCCAGCCTGCTGGCCGCACTGGTGATCGCGACCGCCATCGTCTGGCGCACAGTGGCGTCCTATAAGCAGCGCCTGACTCTGGCCGTGCAGGCTACCGAGGCGATGGCGCTGGGCGACCTGACCCAGGATTTAAGCAGCGATGGCCACTGTGAAGCGGCCGGCATGTTGCGCAGCCTGGTCAAGATGCAACAAGCGATGCGCGCGCTGGTCGGCACGATACACCGCAGCGCCGACATGATCCACGCCTCGGCCGGCGAAGTGGCACAAGGTAATGCGGAACTGGCGGAGCGGACCGAGCAGCAAGCGGCATCACTGGAGCAGACTGCCGCATCGATGGAAGGCCTGACCAGCACCGCCAACCAGAACGCCCAGCATGCGCGCCAGGCTGACACCATGGCAGGCAGCGCGTCGCAGGTGGCCAGCAAGGGCGGCCAGGTGATCGCCGAGGTGGTCGACACGATGGCGTCCATTAATGCGGCGGCCGAAAAGATTGTCGACATCATCGCTGTCATCGACGGGATTGCCTTCCAGACCAACATCCTGGCGCTGAACGCCGCTGTCGAAGCAGCACGCGCCGGCGACCAGGGGCGCGGCTTTGCCGTGGTCGCCACGGAAGTGCGCAATCTGGCGCAACGCTCGGCCAGCGCCGCCAAGGAAATCAAGACCTTGATCGGCAATTCCGTGACCCAGATCGCCACCGGCACCACGCTGGTCGATCTGGCCGGGAGCACCATGCATGACATCGTGGTCCAGGTCGGCCGTGTCAGCACCATCATTGGCCAGATTGCCGCCGCCAGCAACACCCAGACCAGCGGCATCGTCCAGATCAATGACAACGTCACCCAGATGGACGGCGTGGTACAACAGAACGTGGCACTGGTCGAAGAGGCGGCAGCCGCTGCGACCTCGCTGCAAGAGCAGTCGCGCATGCTGATCAGTGCGGTCCAGGTGTTTAAATGTGGCTCCGGCGACGCGCCCCGCCGCGCCAGCGAGGCACCGCCGCGGCATGGCCAGCGCGCCAACTCCGCTGCGCTGGCACTGCTGCAATCGTGAGACCACCATGCTGCAACCCATCGCACGGCTAATGCCGCTGGCCCGCTACATGCTGCTGGCGGGCGCTGCGCTCTTCAGCACGGGCGCGCCAGCGCAGACCAGCAATGTCTACATCGACCGGGTCCCGCCGCTATCGTTCGTGGTGGACGGCGAGCAGCGTGGCCTGCTGTGGGACCTGACGCAGGAACTGGCACACCGGGTCGACTACCACGGCCCGGTCACGCCGCTGCCATTAAAACGCCAGCGTATCCTGCTCAGCATGCAAAACGATGTGATCGGGACCATGTGGCGCTACCCGGAAAACGAGGAGCACTATCGCTGGTGGGTCAAACTGTTCGACTTCAGCTTCTACATGGTCGCCGCGCCGGACAGCACGGTGGACATTTCATCGGTGGCGGCGGCGCGCCGCTTGCGGGTCGGCGTCATTCTGGGCTCGCCCGCTGAAGTGCTGGTACGCCGGCTCGGCTTCCAGCATATCGAGACCAGCGCGCTGGCCGAAGCGAATGCCCGCAAGCTGGCCTTAGGACGGATCGATATCTGGGTCGCAACGCCAGCCGTACTGCACGCGGTCCAGGCCAGCGCCGGCAGCCAGCTGGGCAAGCCGCGCGTGGGCGCCGAGCTGGGCCGCCTTGGCCTGTATCTGGTCAGCGCGCCCGGCTTCGATCCACAGCAAGGCGCACAGTGGGCGGCGGCCTTTGCCGCAATGCAGAAAGATGGCAGTTATTTGCAGATCATGCACAAGTATCCCGGTGCACTGCCATAAGCGCGGCCGGTGCCGGCCGCGACGGCAGCCGTCCGGGCCAGCAGGGCCGTCTGTTTAAGGGGGGGGCCCCAATGTCCTTCGTCAAGCAGTTATAAGCGGTCCGGGGGGAATCGAGTATCCCGGGCCGCCAGGGCATGCGTTAGCCCCGCAGTAAAGCCAGGGTCAGACCCTGATGCCGTTAAGTCAACGTGCCGGAGCGTGCGCTTGCACCCCAAGGCAAGATCTGGGGGCAGACGGGGACGCCGAGTCCCGGCGGGTCTGACCCCAGGGTTACGCCGTTGGGGGAAGCGGGTGTGCCAGCCATGCGCGCGCGGGCAGGCTGTGTCCGAGAGTCAGCTGATCTGCGGGCATTCAGTGCCAGCCATGCGCGCGCGGGCAGGCTGGGCTGAATTGCGGCGCGGGATCAGGGGGGCTGGTGCCGGCTTGCCGCACGCCGCTGCGGCACAGGCGGAACCCGACTCATGGCCTCATGGCCGGGACCAACAGGCGCCCCGGCCACTGCGTGCGATCAGAACATGAAGACGCTGAATCCGTCGGCATGGATCTGGGCAATGCTCGGCAGGCCCGAGGTGCCCGGCACATTGTTGTCGGTGATCAGGTCGAAGCCGGCCTTGCTCGCTTCTTCGCGGGCGCCGAACACATCAGCGCAGCCGCACGACACGCCCACGACCGTATCTTGCACCGCTTTGAACAAGCCATGCGCAGGGTGGGCGGTATCGGCCAGCACGCCCGGCCAGCGCGTGCCCGTGCCCTGGAAATAGATGCTGGTCTCGATCTCTTTGTGCTTGAAATCGTAGGCCGCGGCCAGCGCGTTGAACAGGCGGCCCAGCGCCTCTTCGCCAGCTTTTGGATCGGACAGGATGATGATGGCTGCTTTCATGGTGGTGCTCCTTGGTCGTTAGTCAGATTGGTCAGCCGCTCTGTGTCGCAACGGTTGAGGCCATTCTAGGCATTTACCACCAAGTCAGAAATCACCCTGATATCAATTCATCATTTCGCTGAGAGAAATGACGGTGCATGACATAAGTGCGGATGCGCGCGCAAATGGGCGACCAGCAAGTCGATGAAATGGCGCACCTTGGAGGCACCAAACTTACTCTCCCGGTGCAACACGTGCACCGGCCACGGTGCCTCTTCATAGTCGGCCAGGATCACCTGCAGGCGCCCGCTGCTGAGCTCGCCCGCGACCTGATAGGACAGCAGGCGGCAAATACCCAGACCGGTCACGGCGGCATCGATGGCGGCGTCATTGCTGGTCACCATCAGGCGTGGCTTCATACGCACCATGGTCGGATCATCGACGGCGCCGAATTTCCATTCGATCCGCGGCGACACGCCATTGGCGGCGATGATGGTATGCCGCAGCAGGTCGGCCGGGTGCTGCGGCATCCCATGTTGCGCCAGGTAAGAGGGCGCGGCGCACAGCACGCGCCGTACCGTGCCGACCCGCAGCGCCTTCAGGCTGGAATCGGGCAAATGACCGATGCGTACCGCCACATCAATGCCCTCGTCGACCAGATTGACCACGCGGTCGAGAAAATAGGCCGACACATCGACTTCCGGATACTCCCGCAGGAACTCGACGATGCAGGGCATGATGAACGACTTGCCAAACAGCACGGAGGCCGTCACCGACAAATTCCCCTTGGGCGCCGAATTGATGCCGGCCGCTGCCTCATTGGCTTCAGCGATGCTGGCCAGAATGCTGCGCGCATCATCCAGATAACGCCGCCCCGCTTCCGTCAGGCGCACATTGCGGGTGGTGCGCAGCAGCAGCTTGACGCCCAGTTGCTCTTCCAGCCCGGCAATGGCGCGGGTCACGGCAGCGGGCGACAGGTTGAGGCGACGCGCTGCCGCCGCAAAACTCTCTTCCTCCCCGACCGCGACAAAAACACTCATCAGGTGGACCTGATCCATTCATTACTCCAGACGAAATAGTGACTTGCGTGGGACACCCATTCTTATTTGTCCGATTATTTCGCAGAATGTCAGTTACAGCAACTAATTTAATAGTGATCACCATGGATACACACTTCACCCCTACCAGCGGTTTCCATGCAGGCGAACGGGCCGTTCAGGCCGCCGCCGGTGAAACTGCGATTGCCGACCGCAACATCGCCGTCCTGTCGGACACGGTGCTGGCTGGCGCCCGCCCCTTCATCGCCAAACAGTTCATGCTGGTAGTCAGCAGCATCGATGCCGATGGCCGGGTCTGGTCGTCGCTGCTATTCGGCAAGCCCGGTTTTGTGCATACGGACACCGGCCGCAACATCCTGATCGATGTGCCGGACAAGGAACGCGACCTGGCCGACCCGCTGTGGTACAACCTGGAAGCCAATCCCGACCTCGGCCTGCTGTTCATCGAACTCGGCTCGCGGCGCCGCTACCGCATCAACGGCAGGCTGGAACAGCTGACCGCGCGCGGCGCCGAAATAACCATCCGCGAGGCCTTCCCGAACTGCCCCAAATACATTCAGCGCCGCCAGTTGCGCCAGCAGGGCGAGCCTTCGCTGCCGGTGCAGGCGGCGCACGGCACCACGCTGCGCGGCTCGGTCGAGACCATCATTCGGGAAGCCGACACCGTGTTCGTTGCCAGCCGCCACGCCAGCCACGGCGCCGACGCCTCACACCGCGGCGGCCAGCCCGGCTTTGTGCAGTTGGTCAACGAGACCACGCTGCGCATTCCGGATTACGAGGGCAATAGCCTGTACAACACCTTCGGCAATTTCGAGCTCGACCCGCATGCCGGCCTGTGCATCCCGAATTTCGCCCATGGCCAGTTGCTGCAACTGACCGGCAGTGCCAAACTGTACTGGAATCAGGACGATCCGGACAACGCCACCGGCGGCACCCGGCGCTTCTGGGAGTTCAAGGTCGAGGAATGGATCCTGCGTGAAACCCCGCAACAGCTTGAATGGGAATACCTGGACGCGTCCCCCTTCAATCCGCCCGTTTAACAACAGGAGCAGCGATGAGCTATGTGATTGCGCAGGTATTTGCGCTGGGCAGCAACATCAGGGAATTCCAGATCCGCCGCAGCGACGGCGGCGCGCTGCCGGACTGGCAGGCCGGGGCGCATATCGTACTGGGCTTCAGCAATGCCGCCGGCCAGCGTTTCCAGAACCACTATTCGCTGGTCGGCGCACCGGGCCCGTCGACCACCTACCGCATCGCCGTGCAGCGCGAAGCGGACGGCCATGGTGGCTCACGCTGCCTGCATGATGAATACGGGGCTGGCCGCAGCATCGAAGTCAGCGGGCCGTTCAACAGCTTCCCGCTGCAAGCGGGCAACCCGGCCGGGAGCCGCGTGCTGCTGGTGGCGGGCGGCATCGGGATCACGCCGCTAGTGTCGATGGCGTATGCCCTCGACGCGCAAGGCGCGACCTACGCGCTGCACTATCTGGCCCGTACTCAGCAACAGCTGGTGTTGCTGGAGGAATTGCGCGCACTGCCGCATGGCAAAGTCGAGCCCCGAGTCTCGCAGCAAACGGGGCGGGTCGACCTGAGCGCCCTGCTG
>JBGSBQ010000264.1:0-5649 GCA_041730475.1 Sphingomonadaceae bacterium | reverse complement strand
GTGGCGATCCGTAGCGCGCTGGCCGCGAATGGCAGCTATCAGGGTGAAATCTGGAGTCGGCGCAAGGACGGGGAATCGTATGCCGGATTGCTGACATTGAACCGGATTTGCGACAGCCATGGCGCCGTCCAAAACTATGTGGCGCTGGTGGTCGACATCACGCCGCTGCGCGCCAAGCAGGAAGAACTGGAGCGGCTGCTGCAGTTCGATCCGCTGACCAAGCTGGCCAACCGCATCCTGCTGGGCGACCGCCTGCAGCAAGCGCTGCTGCGCGCGCATCGCGAACAGCGTGCGCTGGCGGTGCTGTATCTGGATCTGGATCACTTCAAGCACATCAACGATACCTATGGCCACGATATCGGCGACCAGGTGCTGCTGGCGGTGTCGCACAATATGCTGGCCGCGATCCGCGAGACCGATACGCTGGCCCGCATGGGCGGCGACGAATTCGTGGTACTGCTGGAAGATGTCGGTTCGCCCTACGATGCCGACGAACTGGTGGCGCGTATCCTGCAGGCCTGCGCGCAGCCGGTGGTGGTGGGCGCACTGCTGCTGCAGGTGTCGGCCAGTATCGGCATGACGGTGTTCCCCGGCGATGGCGCCGATGCCGACCAGCTGATACGGCACGCCGATCAGGCCATGTTTGTCTCCAAGCGCGAAGGGCGCAACCGGGTCTGCCGTTTCGACCCAGCACTGGAGGCCGATATCCAGCTGCGCAACCAGCAACTGGCGCGGCTGGCACAAGCCATCGCCAGCGATGAACTGCTGCTGTTCTACCAGCCCAAAGTAAATATGCGGCGCGGTCAGGTGACGGGGGTGGAGGCGCTGGTGCGCTGGCAGCACCCTCAGCTGGGCTTGCTGGCGCCGGCGGCTTTCCTGCCGGTGCTGCAGGGCGATCCGCTGGAGACGCGCTTGGGTGAGTGGGTAATCACGCAGGCGCTGGCGCAGATGCGCCGCTGGCAGGCCGACGGCATTCGGCTGGCCGTCAGCGTCAACATCGCGCCCAGCCATTTGCAGCTGGCCGATTTTGCCGCCCGCCTTGGCGTGCTGTTGCAGCGCTATCCTGAGGTCGATCCCGGCCAGCTGGAACTGGAGATTCTGGAAACCGATGCCCTGCACGACCTGCAGGCCATCGCCACGGTAATGCAGGCCTGCCATGTGTTGGGTGGGCGGTTTGCCGTCGATGATTTTGGCACCGGTTATTCGGCGCTGACCTATCTGCGCCACCTGCCGGCCGCTACGCTGAAGGTCGACCAGAGCTTTGTCCGGGACATGCTGGTCGACCCGGATGACCTCGCCATCGTACAGAGCGTGATCGCGCTGGCTGGCGTGTTCCAGCGCGACGTGATTGCCGAAGGCGTGGAAAGTGTGGCCATCGGCGAGCGCCTGATCGCGCTTGGTTGCGATACTGCGCAGGGCTATGCGATTGCACGTCCGATGCCGGCACAGGCGCTGCCGGCGTGGCTGGCCACGTGGCAGCCGTTCCCCAGCTGGATAGCAGCGCGGCCGGGCGGCTGAGCCAGCGCCGATCAGTGCCCCGGCGCCGCGCCGCAGGTGCTATGCTGCCCGCGCGGGGGGCCATCGGTGCCGTCCATCTTCAGGAGTAACAGATATGGCTGCAATGACGAGGTTTTCGCAGGGTGTGGGCGTGCTGCTGCTGGCCGCTGCCGGTGCGCTGGCCCACGCGGCCGATACGGCGCAGGACCTGAAGACGATGCACAGTGTCGAACAGAACTGGCTGGTCGCCTACAACGCCGGCGATGTCGCGGGCGTCGTTGGCCTGTATGCCGACGAAGCGGTGCTGATGCCGCCCAACCAGCCCGCCATCACGGGCAAGGCGGCCCTGCGCAGCTATTACGTCAAAGAGCTGGCGGCGGCAAAAAAGGGCGGGGCCGTGATCAGCATTGCACCCAACCCGGCGGGCGCCACCAATGGCGATATGGGCTGGGAGGCCGGCAGTTATCTGGTGCATGACCCGGCCGGGCGAGTGATTGAGGCGGGCAAATACCTGTCGGTGTTTCGCAAGCTGCAGGGCCAGTGGCGCTATGTGCGTGACACCTGGAACAGCGATGGCGCGCTGACGGCCGCCAAATAGCGGCTGCCAGCGCTTCCGGTGGCGGCGCTTAGGCCGGCACCGGCTCTTTTTGCCATGGGCGCTCACGCTTGCTGCGCTGCAGCCCCAGTAAGGCCAGCCCGATCAGCAGCATGGCGTAGCCCGATGGTTCGGGCACGGCGGGCAAGTTGGTTTGCAGCACTGCGACGCCGCGCTCCAGATTGAAGCCGCTGCCGCCACCGAGGCAGCCGGTGGCGCCGATGCGCGCGCCGTCACCGGTGGAGATATATGACGTCGCCGAGTAGATCCCGCCGCAATGGTCGGCGATCCCCGTTACGCTGGCGCCGGCACCGATGCTGATGTAGTCGTGCGCGATCAGGGTGCCGAGGAAGCTGGCATTGGCGCCCAGACTGGTGTAACCGGCGCTGTTCCAGATGATGCTGTCGCTGCTGGCGCCATTAATCAGCACAATTTTGGTGCCCGCCCCGGCCACCAGATAGTCGTCGATATTGAACACCCATGACTGGTTGGCGCGGTTCTGGCCGTCGAGGGTCAGCGTGATGCCGGCCGTGGTCGACAGGTTGGCCGCGCTGAATACGCCGGCCGTCAGCACGGTATCGGTGGTCATGGTGGTGGCCAGTGCGGTGCCGCTGCCGAGTTGTCGCAGCGCCTCTTGTGCCGTCGACAGTTGCGCCGACTCGCGCCCGACACCGCCGGAAAATTGTCCCAGTTGCGGCAGCGCCGACAGGCTGGTGGAGCCGTGCGTGATGCTACTGGCCGACAGCGTGATGGCGCCCATGGCCGCCACTTTGCCGACCACGGTGGCATTGGCGCCGATGGTGGCGGCGCCGCCGCTGCGGACATCGCCGCCGACCCACGCGGTATCGCCGGTGGTGGTGACGCCATCGCTGAACAGCGTGCCGCTGACGCGGCCATGGGCGCCGACGGTGGCAGCGCCGACCGACATCAGGTTGCCCCAGATGCTGGCGTGGGCGCCGGCCGTGGCGACATCGCCCGACAGCAGGTCGCCGTACACACTGGAGTTGGCGCCACTGGTGGCATAGGTCATGGCAAACACGGTCACGTGGTCGAGCGAACTACCCAGCAAGGGCACGGCGGAGCCGCTGGCATGCAGGACCGGACTGGCCAGCAGGGCCAGCACGGTCAGGGTGAGTGACGACAATTTCATGGGGAGCTTTTTGCGCAGCTTGCGCAGGGATGGAGGAGCAGCGTATGCCGGGGCCACAAGGTGGGCGACCGGCAGGATCGGACATACCGCAGGGGAAGGGCGGTGGACGGCCGATCAATCAGATGGACTGGGACGGGTTAGGGTCGGAGTATGAGTTTGAGCAACAAAAATTGCCTCAGGGAAATCGTACAGGAACACCGGAGGATTAGCCAGCTTATTCTTTGCAATGGCGGTTGCCGCGGCGTATTTCTATCCCTCCAGCCCCACACAGGGCTAACACGAATAGGGAATAGTTTTCGCCCGCGCCAGCGCCTAACATGGTTGTTGTTAACCCCCACAACGATTGGAGCTGAACATGAGCAACACGAAACTTGAAGTGCTGACCCCGACCAACAGCCAGCTGATCTTCATTGATCATCAGCCACAGATGGCGTTTGGCGTGCAGTCGATCGACCGCCAGGTCCTGAAGAACAACACGGTAGCGCTGGCTAAGGCCGCCAAGGTGTTCAATATTCCGACCATCATCACCACCGTGGAAACCGAAGGCTTCTCGGGACCGACCTATCCGGAACTGCTGGACGTGTTCCCCGGCCTGCCGATTCTGGAACGGACCTCGATGAATTCGTGGGATGACCAGAAGGTGCGCGATGCGCTGGCCAAGAACGGCAAGAAGAAAGTGATCGTCGCCGGTCTGTGGACGGAAGTCTGCAACAACAGCTTTGCGCTGTGCGCGATGGCCGAAGGTGGCTACGAGATCTACATGGTGGCCGATGCGTCGGGCGGTACCTCGAAGGAGGCGCACGACTACGCCATGCAGCGCATGATCCAGGCGGGCGTGATTCCGGTCACTTGGCAGCAGGTGATGCTGGAATGGCAGCGCGACTGGGCCCGCAAGGAGACCTATGACGGTGTGATCGCCGTGGTGCGTGAACATTCGGGCGCGTATGGCATGGGTGTTGATTATGCCTACACCATGGTGCACAAGGCGCCACAGCGTACCACCAGCCAGCACGAAACGCTGGCTGCGGTACCAGCCAAGTAAGGCATCTGGCAATACAGTCATTCGGCCCGGCGGGCTGCATGACTTTTCTCGCAGGCGGCGGATCGGTTGCCGCCTGCGCAGCAACCACGCCGCTTCTGGCGCGGCCCCGTCCGGCTGGCTTCTGACATCGGAATGGGGCACGCTCCTGACAGAATCTGACACTGGCTGCGGGTAGCATGAAGGCTATCCAATTTTGCCAGGAGTCTGCCATGATCGATCCGAACATCATCCTGCTATATGTCGACAACCCTGCCGCCAGCAGTGCGTTTTATGCCGACCTGCTGGGCCGCCCGCCGCTGGAGGCATCGCCGGCCTTCGCCATGTTCCAGCTCGATTCCGGCATCCGCCTCGGGCTGTGGGCCAAGCGCAGCGTGCAGCCGGTCGCAGTGGCCTCGGGCGGTGCCAGTGAGCTGGCCATGACGGTGGCTGACCGAGCCGCCGTCAGCGCGCTGCACGACGACTGGTCGGCGCGCGGACTGGCGATTGCCCAGCGCCCGGTGCAGATGGATTTTGGCTACACCTTCGTGGCGCTGGACCGCGACGGTCACCGCCTGCGGGTGCTGGCCCCCAGCCCCGACTGAGCTGTGCCGCGCTGCGCTTGTCACCTTGGCGGGCGATGCAGTATTCTTTGCATCGCAACTAACTCAAGGGACAAGGGATCACGTGGCAACAATCAAGGATGTAGCGCGGCTGGCCGGTGTCGGTCTGGGGACGGCCTCGCGCGTGGTCAGCGGCAAGGGCTCGGTTTCGCAGGCCACGCAGGAAAAAGTCCGCAAGGCGATCGAGGAGCTGGATTTCCGGCCTTCGCACGCGGCGCGCTCCCTGCTGTCGGGCAGTTCGCAGATGATCGGGGTCTACATTCCTTACCTGAGCGGCACCTTTTATACGCCCATCCTGCAGTCGATCTACACCGCACTGCGGGCGGCTGGCCTGAACATGGTGGTGGCCTTCGGCGTCGGCACCGGCGACGCGCGGCGTCAGGCGGTCGAGGGCATCAATTTTCTGATTGAGCGCGGCAGTGATGGCCTGATCGTCATGAGCAATGCGCTGGAAGAAGAGGACTTTGCCCCGCTCGGGCCGTTCCAGTCACGGCTGGTGGTGATTAACCATCACTTCGACAGCATCGCCGAGCAGTGCTTCACGGTGGACCACACCGAAGGCGGGCGGCTGGCGGCGCGCACGCTGCTGGCACATGGGCACCGTCAGATCGCCGTCATCGCCGGCCGTGCCAACGCCCCGGACAATCAGCAGCGCATTGCCGGTTACATCATCCCGGCCAGCGAACTCTTGAATCGTTATTACGGTTGTGAGACAACCTCGCTCTTGGAAGCCATGCGCACGGTGCCCAACTACCGCTTCTCCGTC
>JBGSBQ010000263.1:0-5680 GCA_041730475.1 Sphingomonadaceae bacterium | reverse complement strand
CCGCAGGTAGTGGGGAAATAGCACCTCGAACAGCGCTTCCGTCAATTGCGGATAGTCGTCATCGAGGCGCTTGGCTACCCGCGCGGACAACAGCGCTACGGACTGAATCAGCCGTTCCACATGAGGGTCTTCGCAGCTGTCACCACTGATGTGCAGCCGGCCGGCGATCTTTGGATAGCGCTCGGCGAAGGCGCGGCTGTGGCGCCGCAGCAGGACCAGTTCATGCTCGAAATATGGCAGCAGGTCGTCCATCTCGGCTCCCGGGCGTCGGCGAAGTCTTCATTATCAGATCGTTGCCCGAAGCCAAATTGCGCTAGCGCAAAAGGCCGGGTTCCCAGATCGGCGACGCTAACGGGATTCGCCATCTCCCGGGAGTGCAGAATGAGCATGCCATTGAAGGTACTGTGGTCGGAAGGCTTGACACTGGGGCCACAGCAGATGCAGCAACAGGACCGCTATCACGAGGCGCGTCTGCAGCACATGACGGCAGTGCTGAATCCTCACTTGTGGGGTGTGCAGCGCGCGCAATGGAATCACGATGCGCTGGCCAATAACGTGCTCGCTGCCGATGAGATGGCGCTGATTTTCCAGGACGGGGAAATCGTCGAAGCGCCGCTGGCTGATCCCCTGCCGGCTCCGGTGGATCTGGGCGCACTGCCGGCGGGCACGCAGCATTTCACCTTTTATGCGGCCCTGCCCGGACTGAGGGCGCACGGCGGTAACCTGCATGAGGGCGGCGCACGCTACGCCGCAGTGAGCAAGGAGACGCCGGACTTGTATTCCGACGCGCTGAATATTGAGGTGGTCAGCCTGGCCAAGCAGGTCAGGCTGTTGTCTGACTCGGAGCCGCGCGGCGAGCACAGCGCATTCCCTGTGGTCCGCATCCGCCGCCTGGCCAGCGGTGGTTTCGAGGTCGATCCGGATTTCGTGCCGGCTAGCCTGAGCGTCGGCTCGGCGCCGGGCCTGCAGCAAATGCTGGACAAGCTGCTGGTCAAGTTGCAGGCCAAGGTGGCGGCCTTGTATGAGCGGCATCGCCAGCCCAGCAAGGACGTGGTAGAGGTGCACAGCGGCGACCTGTCCTCGTTCTGGATGCTCAACACCGTCATCACGGCGGCGGCGTCGCTGACGCATGTGTCGCGCTACCGCCGCCACCATCCGGAATTGTTGTTCGACCGGCTGATCACCTTTACTGGCAGCCTGATGGCCTTTTCCACCAAATACACGCTGGCGGAATTGCCGGCCTACCGGCATGACGATCCGGCGCCGGCGTTTGCCCGGCTCGATGCCATCGTGCGCGATCTGGTGGACACCGTGATCTCGTCGCGCTACCTGATGATTCCGCTGCTCCAGGACGAGCACCGCACCACCACCTATCGGGCGCGGCTGGACGCGGCACGCATCGACCGCCATGTCCGTCTGTGCCTGGGTGTGAACGCCGACATGCCGGCGCTGAAGTTGGTGGCGCTGGTGCCGAGCCGGTTCAAGATCGCCGGCCCGAACGAAATCGACGGCATCATCAGCTCCGCGCTGTCGGGCATTGACTTGGTACACATGGCCCAGGTCCCGGTCGAGGTACCGATGCGGCCGAATACCTTCTATTTTTCGATCGAGCCGAAAGGGGCACTGTTCGAGAAAATGCTGAAGGCCCAGGCGTTGACGGTCTATGTGCCGGAGGGCTTTGACAACCTCAGGCTGGAGCTGTTTGCCATCACAGCCTGAGGGGGTTGCGGGATGCGGCTTTACACCACCGAACCGAGCTTGAAGATCGGCAGATACATCGCCACCACCAGACCACCGATCAGTACGCCGAGAATCACCATGATCATCGGCTCCATCAGGCTCGACAGCGAGGCTACTGCCTCGTCCACTTCTTCCTCGTAGAAGTCGGCCACCTTGCCCAGCATGGCGTCCAGCGAGCCGGATTCTTCGCCGATGGCGACCATCTGTGTGACCATATTGGGGAACACGTCGGCGTTCTGCATCGCCACCGTCAGGCTGGTGCCGGTGCTGACTTCGTTCTGGATCTTGCGCGTGGCATCGAGGTAGACGGCATTGCCGGCCGCGCCGCCGACCGAATCGAGCGATTCCACCAGCGGCACGCCGGCCGCGAACATGGTGGCCAGCGTGCGGGTCCAGCGTGCAATCGTGGCCTTGCGGATCACTTCGCCAAAGATCGGCAGTTTCAGCAGGATGATGTCCATCTTGCGCTGCAGCGCCAGCGAGCGCTGCCAGGCGCGCAAAAAGAAATAGATCGAGCCGAAGATGCTGCCGAAGATGATGTACCAGTACTGCACAAAATATTCGGAGACCGCCATCACGAATAGCGTCGGCGCCGGCAGGTTGGCGCCGAAACTGGCGAACACTTCCTTGAAGGCCGGCACCACCCAGATCATGATCACGGCCGTGACGATGAAGGCGATCGCCAGAATCGACACCGGATACATCAGCGCCGACTTGATCTTGGCCTTCATGGCCAGTGTCTTTTCTTTATAGATCGCCAGCCGGGTCAGCAGGTCTTCCAGAATACCGGCTTGTTCGCCGGCTCCTACCAGATTGCAGAACAGCGGATCGAAATACAGGGGGAATTTGCGGAACGCCTGATTCAGGCTGGTCCCGGTCTCGATATCGGCGCGCAAGTCCATCACCAGTTTCGATACCGAGGGATTGGCATGGCCCTTGCCGACGATGTCAAACGATTGCAGCAGCGGCACGCCGGCCTTCATCATCGTCGCCAGCTGGCGCGTGAACAGCGAAATATCTTTGTCGGTAATTTTCTTGCCGCTGCGGTAGGCCTTTTTCTTGACCTTGGTGACCATGATGCCTTGCCGCCGCAGCGTGACGTTGACCACGGCTTCGCCGCCGGCGCGCAGTTCGCCGCGCACGGTCTTGCCGCTCTTGTCTTTTCCTTCCCAGGCGAAGATCGATTCCTTGATCGGGCTGCCCGCGTTGCCGGATGTGGCCATGAGTGTGTGTCCTATTCGTTGGTGCAGCCAAGCACTTCTTCCAGGCTGGTCAGGCCATTCTTCACCTTGACCAGGCCGGAGCGGCGCAGCGACTTGACGCCCTCGCTCTCGGACTGGGCCGCAATTTCCATCGCGTTGCCATGCGCCAGGATGATCGCCTCAATCGCCGACGTAATCGGCATGATCTGGTAGATACCGACCCGGCCCTTGTAGCCGCCGCCGTTGCAGCGTTCGCAGCCAACCGGACCATACGGTTTCCAGCTGCCATCGAGTTCGTCGGGCAGGAAGCCGGCCTTCAGCAGTAGTTCGTCCGTGATCTCGACCGGTTTCTTGCAGGTGCACAGCCGGCGCGCCAAGCGCTGCGCCGTGATCAGGATGACGGACGAGGCGATGTTGAACGGCGCCACGCCCATGTTCATCAGCCGCGTCAGTGTCGATGGCGCGTCGTTGGTGTGCAGCGTGGAGAACACCATGTGGCCCGTTTGCGCCGCCTTGATCGCGATATCGGCCGTTTCAAGGTCGCGGATCTCGCCCACCATGATGATGTCCGGATCCTGGCGCAGGAACGATTTCAGCGCCACCGGGAATGACAGGCCAGCCTTGTCGTTGACGTTGACCTGATTGACGCCGGGCAGGTTGATTTCGGCCGGGTCTTCGGCCGTCGAAATGTTGATGCCCGGTTTGTTCAGGATGTTCAGGCAGGTGTACAGCGACACCGTCTTGCCGGAACCAGTCGGGCCCGTCACCAGCACCATGCCATAGGGGCGCTGGATGGCGTCCATCAGCAGCGCCTTCTGGTCCGGGTCGTAGCCGAGCGAATCGATGCCCATCTGGGCCTGGGTAGCGTCCAGAATCCGCATCACGGTCTTTTCGCCGAACAGCGTCGGCAGCGTCGACACGCGCAGGTCGATGGTCTTGGTGGGGGAGACGATCAGGCGCATGCGGCCATCCTGCGGGATGCGCTTTTCCGAGATGTCGAGCTTGGCCAGCACCTTGATGCGCGACACCAGCTTGTCCTTGATCGAGATCGGCGGTTGGGCGTGCTCGGTCAGCACGCCGTCGACGCGGAAGCGGATCCGGTAAAATTTTTCAAACGGCTCGAAGTGCAAGTCGGACGCGCCCAGGTTGACGGCGTCCATCAGCATCTTGTTCAGGAAGCGCACGATGGGCGCATCCTCGACCTCGTTGGCGCCCGGATCGGCGGCGGCCTGCGTGTTGGGAGTGTCTTCCTCGGCAAACTGGATGTCGGACTCGTCGCCGGCCAGCTCGTTCAAGCTTTGCTCAGCGTTCTTGTTCAGGTTGGCCAGCAGCTGCAGCAACGCATCGTGCGGCACGATCACCGGTTCCACCGACGATTCGGTCTGGAACTTGATCTGATCCAGCGCCTGGGTATTGGTCGGGTCGGAAATCGCCACCGCCATCTTGTTGCCGCGCTTGGCCAGCGCCACCACGCGCTGCGATTGCATCAGCTTGGCGTCGATAATCTTGGGCGGCAGCAACTCGATATTGAACGATTGCAAATCCATAATCGGATAGGCAAAAGTTTCCGAGCAGAACATCGCGAGGCCGCGCGCATCGATCGCGCCGCTGGCCAGCAGCACGTCGATAAACGCCTGCTTGTCGCTCAGGGCCTTCTTTTGCAGCGCCTCCGCCTGCGGTGCGCTAAGGCGGCCGGCCTGCAACAAGGCGCGTGCCAGCCCCGGCATCGGGGCGGTGGGCGTGGTGTTGGGGAGGACTGCAGCCATGGAAGCGCGCTGTTCTGAAACCTGCGATTAGGAAAGTGACCGCGCCAGTGTACACCGTCCCGGCAGCGGAGCATACAATGATGCTCCACGGCATCATTTTTGTAAAGCTAGTGGCTGCGCCGGACTGCGGGACGTATCAATTTGACGACTTTGATCGACTGGTTCTGCACCTGCACCACTTCGATGATGCAGTTGCCCACTTTGATACTGATCGGCGATTCTGGAATTTCCTGCAGTAATTCCAGCATCATGCCATTCAGTGTTTTCGGCCCATCCAGCGGGAAGTTTAATCCCAGCCGCTTATTGATGTCGCGCAAGGCGGTAGCACCCTCCAGCAGGCAGTCGCCCTGGTCGGTCCAGCCGAAGCTGTCGGCACGCGCCGCGCCCGGCATCGAGGTGGTAAATTCGCCGATCATTTCCTCGATGATATCGTCGAGCGTGACCAGGCCCTGCACCTCGCCATATTCATCGACAATGATGCCGAGGCGTTCCTTGTTTTCCTGGAAGTACTGCAACTGGGTGAACACGCCGGTGTCTTGCGGGATGAAATAGGGTGTACTGAGCAGGCTGCGGAAGTGTTCGACCGTCAATTCTTCTTCCTGATTCAGCAGCGCCACCGCCTTGCGTACGTGCAGGATGCCGACGATGCGGTTGATTTCACCTTCATACACGGGCAGCTTGTTGTGGTAGCAGGTGGTCAGTTCGCGCTTGATCTCGTCGACCGACAGTTCCAGGTTCAACGCCTCGATCTGCGAGCGCGGCGTCATGATGTCCTCGACCGAGATGGTTTCCAGGTCGAACAAGTTGAGCAGGATGGATTTGTGCTTTTGCGGGAAGAAGTTGCTGCCTTCCAGCACGATGGAGCGCAGTTCTTCCGGCGACATTCGCGCTTCATGGGCGTGCGCACCGGCCTTGATGCGGAAGCCCTTCAGCACCAGCGAGACGAACAGGTTGACGAACCAGATCAGCGGC
>JBGSBQ010000262.1:0-5688 GCA_041730475.1 Sphingomonadaceae bacterium | reverse complement strand
TGCGGCTATTGCAAGCGCTTCCGCCAGAATACGCTGAAGGAAGTGGACAACATCACCGTCTACACCTTCATGTACAACATCCTGGCCGATGATTCGTTCACCAAGTCGAAGAACATCTGGTGCGCGCCGGACCGCACCAAGGCCTGGGACGACTGGATGATCTCCGGTAAAGCCGCACCGGCGGCCCCGGCCTCCTGCGCCAATCCGAATGACGCGGTGCTGGCGCTGGGCCGCAAGCTGAATATCACCGGTACGCCGTCGATCTTCTTTGCCGATGGCAGCCGGGTACCGGGCGCGATCGACGTCAAGACGCTGGAAGCCAAGCTGAGTTCTATCAAGCAGTAAGCCTTATCGAGCGGAGCGCGGACACACCGCGCCTCCGCCGTCTTTCCTTTCCTTTTAGTGCAGCCCTGAGGAGCGATACATGATCACCCTGAATATCAATGGAAAAGACGTGCAGGTAGACGCTGACCCGTCTACGCCCATTTTGTGGACCCTGCGCGATAACCTGAACCTGACCGGTACCAAGTTCGGTTGCGGCGCGGCGCTGTGCGGCGCCTGCACCGTGCATCTGGCCGGCCAACCG
Organism: Sphingomonadaceae bacterium; assembly: GCA_041730475.1. Lineage (GTDB taxonomy): Bacteria > Pseudomonadota > Gammaproteobacteria > Burkholderiales > Burkholderiaceae_D > Rugamonas. The sequence goes on along the minus strand of JBGSBQ010000262.1, from coordinate 5,102 downwards.
ATCCGCTCCTGCGTGACGCCGATTTCGGCCGCTGTGGGCCAAAAGATCACCACCATCGAAGCGATGGAAAACGATAAAGTCGGCAAGGCCGTGCAGGACGCCTGGGTCAAGCTGGACGTGCCGCAGTGCGGCTACTGCCAAAGTGGCCAGATCATGAGCGCCACGGCGCTGCTGCGCTCCAATAAGACGCCGTCCGATGCGGATATCGACAATGCCATGAGCGGTAACATCTGCCGCTGCGGCACCTATCAACGGATACGCGCGGCCATCAAAGACGCCGCCAAATCCATCGCCTGAGGGGACTGTCATGCGCACTGAATGGCTGAATCAAGACAATATGGTGCCGGCAGCGAAGCCGGAAGCCGGTATCTCGCGGCGTAGTTTCATGAAGGCCGGCGCCGCCGCCAGCGGTGGTTTGGTGCTGGGCTTCTTCCTGCCTGCGGGCGGGCGGTTCGCCAATGCGCAGCAGCCGCCGGCCAAGGTGTACCAGCCGAACGCCTTCCTGCACATCGCGCCGGACAACACGGTGACGGTGCAGGTCAACCGGCTCGAATTCGGCCAAGGCGTGCAGACGGCGCTGCCGATGCTGATCGCCGAAGACCTCGACGCTGACTGGAGCCAGATGCGCGGCGCGCTGGCACCGGCCGGTGAGCAATACAAAGACCCGGCCTTCGGCATCCAGATGACGGGCGGCTCGGGCACCATCGCCCACTCGTTCACGCAGTACCGCGAAATCGGCGCCAAGGCGCGCGCCATGCTGATCGCGGCGGCGGCCGAGCAGTGGAAGGTGACGCCGGAACAGGTCAAGACCTCGAAGGGCACGCTGATTGGCCCGGCCGGCCAGAAGGCCACCTACGGCGCGATGGCTGATGCGGCGATGAAGCAGCCGGTGCCTGCCAGCGTCAAGCTGAAGGACGCCAAGGACTTCCGCATCATCGGTAAGCCAGCCAAGCGGCTCGACGCCAAGGCGAAATCGAATGGCAAGCAGCAGTTCGGCATGGACTTCAAGGCGCCGAACAGCAAGGTCGCCGTGGTCGCGCGGCCACCGGTGTTCGGCGCCAAGGTCGCCAAATTCGACGCCAGCAAGGCCAAGGCCATCAAAGGTGTGATCGAAGTACTGCAAGTGAATACCGACCGTGGCGGCAGCGGCGTGGTGGTGGTGGCCGATGGCTACTGGCCGGCCAAGCAGGGCCGCGATGCGCTGGTGATCGAATGGGATACCAGCGGCGTTGAAAAAATCAACAGCGCAACGCAGCTGGCCGAATACAAGGCGCTGGCGCAAAAGCCCGGCCTGCCGGTCAAGCAGGCCGATATTTCGAAGCTGGCTGGCGCAGCCAAGAAGATTACCGCCGTCTATGAATTCCCGTATCTGGCGCACGCGCCGATGGAACCGCTGAACTGCGTCATCGACCTGCGCGCCGACGGCTGCACGGTGTGGGCCGGTTCGCAATTCCAGACCATCGACCAGGGCGCGATTGCCGCCACCGCCGGTCTGAAGCCGGAGCAGGTGACGTTGAACACGATGATGGCCGGTGGTGGTTTCGGCCGTCGCGCGGTGCCGACTTCCGACTATCTGGTGGAAGCGGTACATATCGCCAAAGCCTGGAAGGCGGCCGGCAAGGCCGAACCAGTGAAAGTGGTGTGGAGTCGCGAAGATGATATCCGTGGCGGTTACTACCGGCCGTCGCATGTGCATCGCGCCGAACTGGGCTTCGATGACAAGGGCAAGCTGCTGGCGTGGAATCACGTCATCGTCGGCCAGTCCATCGTCAGCGGTACGCCGTTCGAGTCGATGATGGTCAAGGACGGCGTGGATGCCACCATGATCGAAGGCATGGGCGAGCCGTATGAAGTGCCGCTGAACCTGACCGCGCATACCGTCAAGAGCAATGTGCCGGTGCTGTGGTGGCGCTCGGTGGGCTCGACCCACACCGCCTTCGTCATGGAGACCCTGATCGACGAAGCGGCGCACGCGGCCAAGATGGACCCGGTGGCGTTCCGCAAATCGCTGCTGGGCGAAAAGCATGCACGGCACGCCGCCGCGCTCGATCTGGCGGTCGCCAAATCTGGCTACGGCAAGAAGGCACTGCCGAAAGGCCAGGCCTGGGGTGTCGCCATGCACGAATCGTTCAACAGCGTGATCGCTTATGTGGTTACGGCCTCGGTCAAGGATGGCGTGCCGAAGCTGCACAAGGTCACTGCCGGCGTGCATTGCAACCAGCCCGTCAATCCGCTGACGATTGAAGCGCAGATTCAGGGCGCGGCGCTGATGGGCCTCGGCATGACCTTGCCCGGCGCCGCCATCACGCTGAAGGACGGCGTGGTCGAGCAGCAGAACTTCAGCGATTACACGGTAGCGCGCATGACCGACATGCCGGTGGTGGACGTGCACATCGTGCCCTCGACCGAGCCGCCAACCGGCATGGGCGAACCGGGCCTGCCGCCGCTGGCACCGGCGTTTGCGAATGCGATCTTCAAGCTGACCGGCAAGCGGCTGCGCAAGCTGCCGTTCGATCTGGCCAGCGCCACCGCCTGACGGGATGGCGCTGACCGGCATCTTGCTGGCGGCCGGACAGGGGCGGCGTTTCGACCCCAGCGGCCTGCAGAACAAGCTGTTGCAGCCGCTGGAGGGGGGCGAACCAGTGGTGGTCGCCAGTGCCCGGCATCTGCTGGCTGCGCTGCCGCGCGTGATCGCGGTGGTGCGGCCGCATGCCGACCAGGTGGCGGCCGCGCTGGGCGCCGCCGGATGTGAAGTACGGGTGTGCGGCGACGCCGACACCGGCATGGCAGCCTCGCTGACCCATGCCATCGAATACAGCAAGGGCGCACCCGGCTGGGTGATTGCCCTCGGCGACATGCCGCATGTGCAGCCGGCGACCATCGCCGCGCTGGCGGCCGCCATTGAACAGGGCGCGCAGATTGCCGCGCCCCTCTACCTCGGACGGCGCGGCAATCCGGTCGCTTTCAGCCGCGCGCATTTGCCGCTGCTGCTGGCGCTGGACGGCGATCAGGGCGCGCGCGCCATCTTACACAGTCATACCGTTACGGAAGTGGTGGTCGGAGATCCCGGCGTATTGCGCGATATCGATACGCCGGCCGACCTGTAAAGTATCAAGGGACATAGCATGAAAAAAACCAACAAGAATTCGTCGACGCCAGCTATCCGCTACAGCATCGTCGGCAAGGATCTGGCAGCCCACCTGTTTGAGGTGACGCTGACCGTGGCCGCGCCAGCGGCGGACGGGCAGGTCTTCGTCCTGCCAGCGTGGATACCGGGCAGTTATATGATCCGTGAATTCTCGCGCAACATCGTGCGCATCCGTGCTGAAGCCGATGGCCAGCCGGTGGCACTGACCAAGCTCGATAAGCATAGTTGGCAGGCCGCGCCGCTGAAACAGGCGGGCGCACTGACGCTGCATTACGAAGTGTATGCCTGGGATCTGTCGGTGCGCGCCGCCCATCTCGACCAGACCCACGGCTTCTTCAATGGTACCAGCGTGTTCTTGCGCGTGGTGGGGCAGGAGACGCAGCAGCATGTGGTGGATATCCAGCGTCCGGCCGATCCGGCCGCCGCCAGCTGGCGGGTGGCCACCGCGCTACCGGAACTGAAGGCCAAGCGCTATGGCTTCGGCACCTATGCCGCCGCCGATTACGATGAACTGATAGACCATCCGGTGGAACTGGGCGATTTTGCGCTGGCGACCTTCAAGGCGCATGGCATCCCGCACGACATCGTCATCAGCGGCCGTGTGCCCAACCTTGATCTGGCGCGCCTGAGCGCCGACCTGAAAGCCATCTGCGAAACCCAGATCGCCTTCTTTGAACCGAAAACCAACACTGCGCCAATGCAGCGTTATGTGTTCCTGACGCTGGCCGTTGGCGATGGCTATGGCGGTCTCGAACACCGCGCCTCGACTGCGCTGATCTGCGCCCGTGCCGACCTGCCGAGCACCGCCAATGTGCACAGCAAGGACCTGAGCGACGGCTATACCCAGTTCCTCGGCCTGTGCAGCCATGAGTACTTCCACACGTGGAACGTCAAGCGCATCAAGCCGGCGGCGTTCGCGCCGTATGACCTGCAGGTTGAGAACTACTCGCCGCTGCTGTGGTTATTCGAGGGCTTCACCAGCTACTACGATGACCTGATGCTGGTGCGCGCTGGCGTCATCGGCGAACCGGCGTATTTCAAACTGCTCGGCAAGACCGTCGGCAGCGTGCTGCGCGGCGCTGGCCGCACCAAGCAGAGTGTGGCCGATTCCAGTTTCGACGCCTGGGGCAAATACTACCGTCAGGACGAGAACGCGCCGAACGCCATCATCAGCTACTACACCAAGGGCTCGCTGATCGCACTGGCACTCGACCTGACGCTGCGCAGCAAGAGTGGCGGCAAGATCTCGCTGGACGATGTGATGCAGGCGCTGTGGCAGCGCTATGGCCGCGACTTCTATCAGGGCGCGGCGCGCGGCGTGACGCCGGCCGAAGTCGAAGCACTGTTCGATGAGATCAGCGGCATGAAGCTGAAGCCGTTCTTTGAAAAGTATATCCGTGGTACCGAGGATCTGCCACTGGCCAAGCTGCTGGCACCGTTCGGCGTCAAATACAGCGATGAGCGCAAGAGCGCCAAGCCTAGTCTGGACGCCAACCTTGGCCGCGACGGCAATGACTGCAAGCTGTCAGCCGTTCACGAAGGCGGCGCCGCACATCGCGCCGGCCTGTCGGCGGGCGACCTGCTGGTGGCAGTGGACGGCCTGCGCGTCACGGCCAGCAACCTCGAAACGCTGCTGGGCCGCTATGCGGTCGGTGCCAGCGTCGAAGTGCATGCATTCCGGCGCGATGAGCTGATGACGTTCCGCGTCACGCTGCAGGGCGAGCGGATTCCCGGCATTACGCTGGCGCTAGAACCGGGGGCAAAAAAATCCACCGGCCCGCTGCGACCCAGCGCGGTGCGTTGATGCTGCCGTTGCTTGATCCGATAACCATCATGGTGATGTCGTCCCTGATGGGCGGCGCCATGAGTGTGGTCTTGTTTGCGGCGCACCGCAGCTATCCGAGTGAAATCAAGGGGCTGAAATACTGGGCCTACGGCTTGTGGCTGCTGTTGC
>JBGSBQ010000261.1:0-5699 GCA_041730475.1 Sphingomonadaceae bacterium | reverse complement strand
CGGCCATCGTGTACAGCTGTTCGAAGTAGTCGCTGGCGTAGTGCAGATGGTGGGCCACGCTGCCATCGGCCTGCGGGTAGTCGTAATCAAAGCCCAGCCATTTGACGCTGTCGATGATGGTGTCGACGTATTCTTGTTCTTCCTTGGCCGGGTTGGTGTCATCGAAGCGCAGGTTGCAGCGGCCCTGGTAATCGCGTGCCAGACCGAAGTTCAGGCAGATCGATTTGGCATGGCCGACGTGCAGGTAGCCGTTCGGCTCCGGCGGGAAGCGGGTGATCACCGACGGCAGGCCGTCGCGCTGATGGGTGCCGGCCGCCAGGTCGGATTCGACGATGGCGCGCAAGAAATTGGACGGCAGGGCAGGCGTTGCTGGGCTAGTTTTATCGTTGCTCATTCGTAAAGTTGCTTTGCAAAGGGTCGAGTATCGGTCATTTTACCGTATCCCCATGTTTACGCCGGGGAAAATGCTGCGTTGCGGCAGCAAAGTGGGCGGTGCACGCCGATCTATAGGATAATGAACGGTTAAACCTATGTGACCCGGAGTTTCCTCATGGAAAATTACTATGCCGTCCTCGGTGTCGCCCCCAATGCAACAGACGACGACATCAAGAAAGTATATCGCTCGCTGGCGATGCGCTTCCACCCGGACCGCAACCAGGCGCCCGGCGCGGATGTGCGCTTCAAGGCGATCGCCAAGGCCTATGAAGTGCTGTCCGACCCGGTCAAGCGCGAAGAGTATAACCAGAGCGTGAATCACCGCATCATCATCGATGCGGAAGAGGAAGCCTACCAGTTGTGGCGTTCCGTGTTCAATCTGCACGGTACCGTGCTGCCGCCGGCCTGAGCCCGCGCAGCAAATTTTATTCAAGAAAGCATGCAATGAGAAAAGTACACCCTGAATTTGCCTATCAGTCCCGCGAACTAGGCGGCCAGATCGAGGGCATTCTGGGCGATCCGCCCGATCACAAGAATTACAAGAATATGGTCAACGCGCTGGTGTCGGAATATGCCAGTGGCGGCGGTATCGAGGATGTGAATATGCTGGCCTTCGCGCTGGTCGATCACATCGAATTCAACAATCCGAAAGGTCTGCTGGCCGAGGCCGATGACTATGAGTTCGGCGATCCGTCGCGCGTGTTCGCGATGGCCTCTTGCAGCGGCGAGGAAGCGGCGCGCATGTATGCAGCGATCGGCGAGAGCTTCCCGGAACTGGCGCGTCAGGCCATCATTACCGCCTTCCTGTTCAAGAACCCGCGCAAATGGGATGACGACGACCAGTCGCTGGACCAGCTGTCGGCGAATGACGATGGCGATGATGACTACGACGAAGATCAGGCGACCGACGACTTCGCCCAGATGTTCGACCAGGAAGGAGAATAAGCATGACGGAAAAATCGAATCTGCCCGCGCTCAGCAAGCAGGTCACGGAACTGGTGCTGGCCGGCTCGCTGAGCCATGCCGAACAGGCGTTCGTGGATGCTGCCGATGCCCATGGCGATCTGGCCGTGGTCGAAGTGCTGGCGAATATTCCGCCGCAGGTGACGGCGCTGCATCTGGCCGGTTTTGACGGCGGCAAGATGTCGCTGGCGACCTTGCTGGTGCCGCCCAAGGCCTGGGCCGACAGCCTGGCTTTCTTCGCCGCGACCTGGCCGGACGACCAGATCGAGGATGATCCGGAGCGCATCGCCGAATCGCTGTTCGCGCACATCCATGGCGTGGTGTTCTCGACCGACGATGAAGAGCGCCGCCATGCGCTGCTGCAGGCCGCCTCGGCCACTGATTACGGCGCCACCGCGTTCGCCATTTTGTTCTCGATGGCACCCAAGGAAATCCTCGAAGTGGCCGGCGAGATCATCTCGAAAGGTCCCTACCTGACGGGACAGACGTCGTCCGACAACGACGTGGTACCGCTGGCGATCGCGCTGGCGCAAGCGTCGGAAGATGGCTGGGACCGCGCTTTGTTCGAGCTGTTCCCGGAGTTCCGCCACAGCGCCGATCTGGCCGATGCCGAGTTCAGCGACGATCCCGACGAAGAGCCGACCATGTTGCAGCGCTCCACCAAGGAACTGCTGTACCGCTTGCGCAAGCAGGTACCGTCGTCGCGCAGCAGTGCCAAGGCGGCTTCGCGGCGCAGCATCGGCACCAAGATCTTCTCGTGATGGGGATCTGAGCGATGTTGCCAGCACTCGTAGTAGAGAACCTCCCGCGCCTTACGCGGGCGATCAAGCAACTGGCCGGTGACCCGCGCGAGGACGCCGCGCTCGACCTGGCCGACGAACTGACCGGGATCACCGCCATGGTGGCCGAGAAGTTCACCAACGACCGCACCGCCGACGGCATCCAGAAAGCCTTGCAGCTGACGGTGGGCGGAGTGTCGCTGGGACTGGAACATTCGCTGATGGACCAGAGCGATCAGGCCGCGCTGGAGTTCCTGATCGAGCATGGCGCCGAAGCGGCGTTCCAGGTTGGCTTCCGCATGATCAAGGAACTGTCGGCGCTGCCGGAAGACGCGCTGGTCGGTGAGTACGATACCGATCCGGTGTATGCGCAGCGCCGCCTGCGCGACCTGTTCGTCGACATCTGCCAGATCGACCCGAACCAGAACTGGAACGGGCCGGAGAAGTACGCGATCCAGCTCAAGCAGCGCAAGGAAGTACAAGCGATTGTGCGGCTGGCCAACTGGCTGCGGCGCCACCACAGCGAAGGGCCGGTCAGCGATACCGACCTGAATGCCGAAGGCGTGATCGCGGTGGCCATCATCTTCGCCGTCGAAGGGGGCGGGCGGGTCATGGCGCGCACCGGGCAGAAGGAATTTGAGCGCTTCGTCAAATCGGTGCGCAAGAACAAGCCCGACTTCGAAGAAGGCTGGGCCGCGCTGGTGGCGGCGGTGCCGGTGCAGCACCATCCGGTGTTGCTGGATCGGATTGCCAGCTATCGCAACAATTGCACGGTACTGCAAAACATCCGGGGCCGTACCGCGATGAAGACCCTGTTCGCCGAGCTGGAAAACTACGCCGGTTCGGAACTGGACGCCGACTACAACTGAGGTAGTAGGTCTGAGGTAGTAGCTCTGATGCAGCAGGTGGCCGCGCTCAGCCGGCCACCTCGCGCGCCACTGCCACAAAGGCTGCCACCAGCGGCGCCGTCTCGTCCTTGCGGCATGCCAGCAGCAGCGTGGTGCTGGCCGCCGGATCGGCCAGCGGCCGGTAGCACACTCCCTCCATGCGGATGATGTCGAAGGAACTCGGCAGCACACTGATGCCGCAGCCGGCCGCCACCAGGCCGATGATGGTCGACGCTTCAGCGGCTTCCATCGCCACCGTCGGCGCAAAGCCCGCCTCGCGGCACAGCCGGAAAATCTGCGGATAGATGCCGGTGCCCGCATTCTTGGGATACATGACGAACGGCAGACCCTGCAGGTCGCTGATGGCCACGGCTTGTTGCTGCGCCAGCGGATGGTCCAGCGGCAGCACCAGCACCAGCGGATCCTCGCGCAGCACCTCGGTCGTGATGCCCTCGGGAATGGCGACCTCGGGCGGGCGCACCAGCCCCAGATCCAGTTCGCGCACGGCCAGCGCATCGAGCTGGCGCAGCGTCGCCATTTCGTGCAGCGTCAGCGTCACGCCCGGATAACGCTGGCGGTAGCGGTTGACGACGGTGGCAAACAGCGGCGTCAGCGGCGTCGAAAACGTGAAGCCGACGCGCAACTCTCCGGCCTCGCCCCGTTCTGCCCGGCGCGCCGTCTGCACCGCCTGCTCCGACAGTGCCAGCACCCGGCGTGCATCGTCGAGAAACAGCTTGCCGGCCTCCGTCAGCCGGACCCAGCGCTTGCTGCGCTCCAGCAAGCGAGCACCCACTTCGCTTTCCAGCATCTGGATCTGGTGGCTGAGTGGCGGCTGGCCGATATGTAAGCGCTCGGCGGCGCGGGTGAAGCTCAGCTCCTCGGCCACGGCGACGAAGTAGCGCAGGTGGCGCAGTTCCATGAGTAATCTTTTTAAAGTATAAGAAACGTCTTAAATATATATTGGACAGTAATACAGCGCAATCCTAAGATGAATTTCCGCTCTTCAGGACGCTGCCATGACCTGCACCACTGCCACCGCCACCGCCACCGCCCGCATTGCCGCCGGCAGCCCCGCCTTCCGGCGCACCAACCGGGCGCTGTTCTTCGGCGGCTTTTCCGCCTTCGCGCTGCTGTACTGCGTGCAACCGCTGATGCCCTTGCTGTCGCACCAGTTTGCGCTCACTGCGGCGCAAAGCAGCATGGTGCTGTCGGTCTCGACGGCGGCGCTGGCGCTCTCGCTGCTGCTGTCGAGTGTGCTGTCGGAACGGCTGGGGCGCAAGCCGCTGATGGTGGCCGCCATGGCCAGTGCGGCCGGCTTGACGCTGCTGTGCGCGCTGGCGCAAAACTACCCGCAATTGCTGCTGCTGCGCGCCTTGCTGGGGGCCGCGCTGGGCGGCATGCCAGCGATTGCGATGGCTTATCTGGGTGAAGAAATCGAAGCGACCTCGCTGGGATTGTCGATGGGCCTGTACATCAGCGGCAGCGCGTTTGGCGGCATGGTCGGGCGGGTGCTGGCCTCGGTGGTCAGCGACTATGCGTCGTGGCGCATGGCGCTGGCCGTGATCGGCGCAGCCGGGCTGGGCGCGGCATGGGAATTTTGGCGCAGCCTGCCCGCCTCGCGCCACTTCCAGGCCTCGCACAGCGGCTGGCGGGCGCTGCTGGGCGGCGCGCGCCAGCACCTGAGCGACCCCGGCCTGCCGTGGCTGTTCCTGCTGGCGTTCTTACTGATGGGCAGTTTTGTCAGCTTCTATAACTACATCGCCTATCGTTTGCTGGGCGCGCCGTACGGACTGGGACAGAGCGTGGTGGGCAGTATTTCCTTCCTCTACCTGCTCGGCATCTACAGCTCGGTCTGGGCTGGCAAGCTGGCTGACCGGCTGGGGCGGCGCGGCGTATTGTGGCTGATGCTGGCCATCATGTTATCCGGCCTGATCCTGACGCTGGCCCACGGGCTGGCCGTGATCGTCATCGGCGCCGCCTTATTCACCTTCGGCTTCTTCGCGACGCACTCGGTGGCCAGCAGCTGGGTAGGGCGGCGCGCTACTGCGTCCAAGGCACTGGCCTCGGCGCTGTACCTGTTCTTCTATTATCTTGGCTCGAGCGTGCTGGGTTCCGCGACGGGCGTCATGTGGGGCCGCTCCGGTTGGCCGGGCGTGGTCAGCATTCTCGCCACCGCGCTGGGCCTGGCACTACTGGTGGCGCTGCGCCTGCGCACGCTAGCCCCGGTCGGCAGCGGTGAACTGGCGGTGGCGCGTTGAGTCAGCGAGGGCAATTGATGTAATTTTTGCGACCCTCCTCGGTCACCACGATGCAATAAGTCAGCACCGCCGTCGTGATACGGTAAGTCCGGGTACGCGAATTTGGGGTCGAGATTTCGGTAATCCGGGCCCCCTCATACCACTTGGGCGGCACCGCATCATGGGCCGCGTTAAAGCCCCGTTCCAGCTTCGCCTGAGTTGAATCGGGGACGGGCGCCAAGCCGCGCTCGGGAAAGGTTTTACGCAATTCCTGATCAATTTTCCCGACATCGCGGCGCGCCTGCGTCACGCTGTCAGCGGCCGGTGCAGCCGTGACAGCGAACGGATCCGGCGGCGCAAGCGTGGTATCCGTTGGCGCCGGTGCCGGCGTCGGCGGG
>JBGSBQ010000260.1:0-5708 GCA_041730475.1 Sphingomonadaceae bacterium | reverse complement strand
ATCCGCGGCGCCTCGGTGCTGCTGGTCGAAGACAATGTCTTCAGCCAGCAGGTCGGACAGGAACTGCTGGAAGATGCGGGCGCCACGGTCTGTGTCGCCAACAACGGGCGCGAAGCGCTGGACCTGCTGGAGAAAGAACATTTTGACTGCGTGCTGATGGATATCCAGATGCCGGTTATGGACGGCTACGAAACCACGCGCCAGATCCGCGCCAATCCGCGGCTGGCCGGCATGCTGGTGATCGCGATGACGGCCAACGCCGGCCGTGAAGACCAGCAGCGCTGCATCGATGCTGGCATGGACGAATTTGTCACCAAGCCAATCGCGCCCAAGCAGCTGTTTGACATGCTGGCACGCTGGATGTCGCAGCGGGCGCTGCATCAGGCGGCGCAGGCGGCGCAGGTGGCCGCGCCGGCAGCAGCGGCGCAGAATGCGATTCTGGCTGCGCTGGAAGCGGCAGCGCAGCCGGCCCCGGCGGCGGCGCTGCCGCCACATGCGGAACTGGTGGACGTTGCGGCGCTGGCCCAGACCTTTAATGGCAATCGCCAGAAAATGCACAAATTCGCCGCGCTGTTCCTGCGCACCGCGCGCGATAGCATGGCTGAACTGGATGCGGCGCTGGCCGCCGGCGACCTGCGCCAGCTGTCCGAGCTCGGGCACCGCATCAAGTCCTCGGCACGCGCCGTTGGCGCCATGCCATTTGGCGAATTGTGTCTGGCGCTGGAACACATCCAGCGCGACGGCGACCTGGCCCGCGCGGGCGCTCTGGTGGCCGCGCTGCATGCGATGCTGGAGCGCCTCGATCAGCACATGCTGTCTGATCTCGCAGCGCACGCGGCAGGCTAGCCGCCGGCCCGAAAAAAGTCGCCAAAAGGGCTGCAGTCCGCGTCGCCAGCGGCGATAATGTCAGCTCCCCGCGATCCCGATACGGAGTCCCATGCAATCGAGTGTTACCCCCGGCCTGCTGATCCTGCACGGCAACCAGATGGAGCAGCTGCGTGCCGCCGTGTTCCAGTGGCTGCGCAAGCACCCGCTGGGGCCACTCGAATCGGATATTTTTCTGGTGCAGTCGAACGGTGTGGCCGAATGGCTGAAGATCGCGCTGGCCGAGGAGCTGCGCGTCTGCGCCGCCACCCGCGTGGCGCTGCCGGCGCGCTTTCTGTGGGAGACCTACCGTGGCATGCTGGGACGCGAACAGGTGCCACCGATTTCCGCCTTCGACAAGTCGCCGCTGACCTGGCGCCTGATGCGGCTGTTGCCCACGCTGCTGGCCGATGAGACTTTTGCACCGCTGCGCCATTTCCTCGGCGACGGCGATCCGGAACGCCGCATGCAGCTGGCCGAACGGCTGGCCGACCTGTTCGACCAGTATCAGGTGTACCGGGCCGACTGGCTGGCCGACTGGGCCGCCGGGCGCGACCAGTTGCGCGATGCGCGCGGCGCGCTGCAGCCGCTGGCGCCTGACCAGTGCTGGCAGGGCGCCCTGTGGCGTGCCGTGATGGCCAGTGTACCGGAAGCGTAGCGGGCGCTGGGGCGCGCCACCGTGCATACCGAATTCGTGCAGGCCGCTGAACGCGGCGCGCCACCGGCCGGCAAGCTGCCGCGCCGCATCGTGCTGTTCGGGGTGTCGGCCTTGCCGTACCAGACCTTGCAGGCGCTGGCCGCGCTGTCGCGCTACACCCAGGTGCTGCTGGCGGTGCCGAATCCGTGCCAGTTCTACTGGGGTGACATCATCGAAGGCCGTGACCTGCTGCGCTCCGCCCACCGGCGCCAGCAAGCGCGGCACGGTCAGGACCTGAGCCAGATCCCGCTGGAAGAACTGCACGCCCACAGCCATCCGCTGCTCGCGAGCTGGGGCCGGCAAGGGCGCGACTTCATCCGCATGCTGGATGAATTTGACGAAGCGGCCGCCGCCAGCCGCGCCGCCGCCGAGGCGCGCGGCGAGCACGACGCGGCGGCCGCCGCGCTGCGCGTCGACCTGTTCAGCAGCGACGACAGCGACAGCCTGCTGGCGCAAGTGCAGGGCGCGGTGCGCGATCTGCTGCCGCTCAGCGAGCACCCGCAGCTGGCGCCACCGGACAGCGACCGCTCGATCGAATTCCACATCACCCACAGCGTGCAGCGTGAAGTCGAGGTGCTGCACGACCAGTTGCTGGCCATGTTCGCTGCCGCTGAAACCAGCGCCCGGCCGCTGACGCCACGCGAGGTAGTGGTGATGGTGCCTGATATCGACACCTTCAGCGCCGCTATCCACGCGGTGTTCGCGCAGCACAAGCGCAGCGACCCGCGCTATATTCCGTTCGAGATCGGCGACGTCAATGACCGCAGCGTCAATCCGCTGCTGGTGGCGCTGGAATGGCTGCTGCGCCTGCCGCAGCAGCGCTGCCGCCAGAGCGAGGTGCGCGACCTGCTGGACGTGCCGGCGCTGGCGACCCGCTTTGGTTTGCAGCCGGACGACCTGCCGACGCTGGGCCTGTGGATCGAAGGCGCCGGGGTGCGCTGGGGGCTGGATCAGCAGCACCGCAGTGGGCTGGGACTGGCCCCGGCCGGCGAACAGAATGCGTGGATTTTTGGCGTGCGGCGCATGTTGCTGGGCTATGCTAGCGGCGCCCGCAGCAGTTTTGACGGCATCGAATCGTACGGCGAAGTGGGCGGCCTGGATGCGGCGCTGGCCGGTTCGCTGGCCCAACTGGTGGAAGCGCTGCTGCACTGGCGCGCCGTGCTGGCGCAGCCGCGCAGCCCGGCCGACTTGGGCCTGCAGGCGCGTGCACTGCTGGCCGCCTTCTTCGACGGCAGCGAGGAGGCTGACCGCCTGACGCTGGCGCTGCTCAGTGAAACCCTGAACCAGTGGCTGGAAACCTGCGACAACGCCGGCTTCGACGAAGCGGTGCCGCTGGCGGTGCTACGCGAAGCGTGGCTGGGCGCACTCGATGAGCCGACGCTGGATCACCAGTTTGTCTCCGGCGGGGTGACCTTCTGCACGCTGATGCCGATGCGTGCGGTACCGTTCCGCGTGGTCTGCCTGCTAGGCATGAACGACGGTGACTTCCCGCGCCGGGCGCGCAAGGCCGATTTCGACCTGCTGGCCTTGCCCGGCATGGCGCGCCCCGGCGACCGTTCGCGCCGCGACGACGACCGCTACCTGATGCTGGAAGCGCTGCTGGCAGCGCGCGACAAGCTGTATATCAGCTGGGTCGGCCGCAATGTGCGCGACAACACGGAGCAGCCGCCGTCGGTGCTGGTGGCACAGTTGTGCGAGTACCTGAAGGCGGGCTGGCAGCTGGAGCTGGCGCCGCGTACCACGGAACATGCGCTGCAGCCGTTCAGCCGCCGCTATTTCGAGGCCGGCGGCCTGCTGACCTATGCCGGCGAATGGCGCGCGGCGCACGCCGAGCCGGACATGGTGCAGCCGGCCACCACGCTGCCGCCGTTCGAGATCGATGATAAATTCCGTTTGCGTCTCAGCCTGCTGGCGCAGTTCCTGCGGCAGCCGGTGGAACAGTTCTTCCGCCAGCGCCTCGGCGTGGTGTTTGGCGAAGCGGCGCTGCTGGGTGAGGACGAAGAGCCGTTTGCGCTGACAGGACTGGAACGCTATGGCGTCGAAGATGCCATGCTGGATGACACCGGGGTGCCGGAAGCGGTCGAGCAGGTACGTGCCGTACTGGCCGAGCGGGCCCAGCGTCTGGTGCGCGAGGGCGTGCTGCCGATCGGCCTGATCGGGCGCCAGATGGAGCAGCAGCTGATTGATACGCTGGAACCGGTGCGCTGCGCCTGGGTCACGCTGTGCGGCCAGTATCCGGATGCTGCCGACAAGCTGGCGCTGGACCTGAAACTGGCCGGGGTAGCGCTGGAAGACTGGATCGACCAGCTACGCAGCAATGGCAAGGAGACGGTCTGGCTGATGCAGCTGTCGTCCAAGGTGTTGGGCAAGAAGGGGGTACTGCGCGGCGATAAGCTGATCAGGATGTGGCTGCGCCAGCTGGCTGCGGCGGCGCAGGGCACGCCCGTCATGGGCATGCTGGTGGCGCGGGACGCGATCGTCAGCATGGCGCCGCTGGACCCGGCGCAGGCCCGCATCACGCTGGAGGATCTGGTGACGATCTGGCTCGATGGCATGAACCGGCCGTTGCCGGTGGCGCAGCAGACCGCACTGGCGTTGCTACAGGGCGGTAATCCCAGCACCACCTACAACGGCTTGCAGAATGTGTCGGAGGGCGAACGCAAGAACCTGTGTCTGGCCCGTCTGTGGCCAGACTATGCGGCGCTGGTCGCCGAAGAACAATGGCCAGACTGCGCCGAAGCCCTGTATGGGCCGCTGGTGGCGTGGCTGAACACATCGATCACTGTCGACCCAATCGAGGCCGGCGGCGCTGACGACGGAGACGCAGCATGAGCCAATTACTGCAAGCGCTGAGCTTCCCGCTGCACGGTTCGCGCCTGATCGAGGCCAGTGCCGGCACCGGCAAGACCTGGACTATCGCGGCCCTGTATCTGCGGCTGGTGCTGGGCCATGGCGGCGCCGATGGCTTCCGCGTGCCGCTGCTGCCGGCCGATATTCTGGTGATGACGTTTACCCGCGCCGCGACCAAGGAACTGGCGAACCGGGTACGTGAGCGGCTGCTCGATGCGGCGGCCTATTTCCGTGGCCATGGCACGCAAGCCGACGCCTATCTGGATGACCTGCTGGCAGCCTATCCGGATCAGAGTGAGCGCCATCAGGCCGCGCACCGGCTGGTGCTGGCCGCCGAAACCATGGACGAAGCGGCGATCTTCACCATCGACGCCTGGTGCCAGCGCATGCTGCGCGAGCACGCCTTCGACAGTGGCAGCCTGTTTGACGAGTCGCTGATCAAGGATGAACAGACGCTGTTCGCCGATGCCGCCCATGACTACTGGCGCCAGCAGGTGTATCCGCTGAACCAGGCCGCGCTGGATGTGCTGCAACAGACGTGGAGCGATGTCGGTGTGCTGAAAAAGGATGTGCGCCAGCTGGTGCGGCGCAGCGCCATGCTGGAGGAGCTGGGCCTGTTCGGCAATGAAGCGCTGGGTAGCCTGATCGGCCGCGAGCAGCAGGCGCTGGAACAGCAACTGGCGACGCTGAAAGCCGGCTGGCCGGAGCGCATCGAGCGCATGGAGCAGTGGCTGACGCAGGAGCGCGAGCGTCATCCCAAGGGCTATAGCGGCAACAAACTGCGGCCGGCCTCGGTGGCGAAGTGGTTTGCCCAGCTGCGCGGCTGGGCCAATACGCCAGCGCAGGCCGATCCCGGCATGAAGCCGGAAGATCTGTTCAAGCTCAGTACCGAGGGGCTGGCGACCTGCTGCAACAAGGGCTACATCTCGATGCCGCCCGACGATTTTGACGCGGTCGGACCGTTGCAACTGGCGCTGGCGGCGCTGGAACCGTTGTCGCACAAGCTGTATCTGCATGCGGCGGGCGCGATAGCGCGGCGCATGGAGGAACTCAAGCGGCGTAGCCATGAATTCGGCTTTGCCGACATGCTGGAACGCTTGCGCAGTGCACTGCGCGGCGAGAACGGCGCAGCGCTGCGCCAGCGCATGATAGCCCAGTACCCGGTGGCGATGGTCGACGAATTCCAGGATACCTCGCCCGAGCAGTACCAGATCTTCGACCTGCTGTACCGGGTGGCGGACAACGATGCCAGTGTCGGCCTGTTCATGATCGGCGATCCGAAACAGTCGATTTACGG
>JBGSBQ010000259.1:0-5711 GCA_041730475.1 Sphingomonadaceae bacterium | reverse complement strand
CCGGCGTCAGGTCCAGATGGTCGAGCGCATAGTCGACCGTACCATACGGGCAGGCCAGATCGTAATAGCCGCTGGCGATCAGCACTTTCATGTGCGGATTCAGCTTCATGGCCCAGGCCAGATCGACCGAGGTATTCGGATGCACCACCTTGTCGCCGACATCGGGCTGGGCATGGCGGTTGTCCCAGTCACGCCCGACATCGCCGCTGAACGCATATTCGCGCTCGGCGTCGACCTTCAGCTCGCGCCGGTAGTAGTCGTTAAAGCTGGCCACGATGGCCGGCGCCACAGCGGCCGCATAGGCGTCATATTTTAGCGCTTCGGCCATCGGGCTCAGGATGCCGCCCTTGTAGCGGCTATCGATGCGCGCCACCACCTGCCCGCTCTCGCGCATCAGCTCCTGCAAAAAATGGCCTTCATCGATGCGCAGATTGGCGCGGCTCCAGTAGGCGGCACTGAGGCCGGTGTAGCGCGCCAGCCCGGCCAGCACCTGCTGGCGTTCGGCCGGCGTGGCGCGGCTGCCCTTGAACAGCACCGGCGCATACACCTCGCGCGCAAACGCTTCCACTTCGCGCAGGAAGGGCTGTAACGCGGGCGGACGCTCGGCCAGCGCATGGTGGTACCAGGCCGTGGCGGCGTAGGTCGACAGGAAGTTGACGTAGGCGGCGTCGATCTGCGATTCGGTGGCGCCGGCCGCGTAATCAAGATACGGCGACACCAGAATCACACCATTCAGCGCTACATTATTTTTGCTTAGCAGCTCGTAAGCGACACCGGCTGTGCGCATGCCGCCATAGCTTTCCCCCAGCACGAACTTGGGCGAGGCCCAGCGCTTGCTTTGACTCAGGTAACGCACGATAAAGTCCGACACCGATTTGATGTCCTGGTCGACGCCCCAGAAGTCCTTACCCTCGCCCTTGCCGATCGGGCGCGAATAGCCGGTACCGACCGGATCGATCAGCACGATGTCGGCCTGCGCCAGCAGCGTGTACTCATTGTCGACGGTCAGGAACGGGCCGCGCGTATTCGGTTCCAGATCTTTCAGCACGGTGCGCTTGGGCCCGAGGATGCCCATGTGCAGCCAGGCCGACGACGAGCCGGGGCCGCCGTTGTAGGCGAACACGATAGGACGCTGACGCTGCGCCTCCTGCTTCAGGTCCTGCACATAGGCGGTATAGCCGAACAGCGCGATCGGTTCGTCCTTGTCGTTGTTGATCTGCAGCGTGCCGGCGCTGGCCGTGTAGGCCAGTGGCTTGCCGCTTAGCGTGATCTGGTGCTGTGTGGTCCAGACCTTGGCCGGCGGCAGTTTGTCATCGGGTTTGGCGGGCGCCTCAGCCGCGTGCAGCGGTGCCAGCGCCGCGCCGGCCAGCAGCAGCGACAGCAGCGCTCGGGAACGCCAAGTATCAACCATTTTCATGCAGGCTCCTGTGGGATCGGTAAAGCCACCCATCGTGACACGAAAAGCAGCCCCCGGCAATGTAAGCGCCCCTCTGCGGCGTAACACTGGGTTCAGACGGGGACGCCGAGTCCCGCCGGGTCTGCCCCTAATGCCGTTAAGTTAAAGTGCCGTAGCGTGCGCTTCCCCCCCAAGACAAGACCTGGGGTCAGACGGGGACGCCGAGTCCCGCCGGGTCTGACCCCAGCTTTGCGTCGGTGGGGTTTGCCAGCCGCTCTGCGCCTAAACTTAACGGCATTAGGGTCTGACCCCAGCTTTGTTGTGGGGCTCGCTGCAAGCGCTGCCAGACCAGCGCGGCGCACAGCTGACGCAGGCCATCCTGATGCTGCAGCGCGATCAAGGGGCCACCTCGAAAAACGGCGGTGCATGGTCGGGATCGGTGGGCCTGCGCAACGCGCCGGAGGCACTTGCATCCTGCACGCAACACCTGAATGTAAATTAATGAAATCGTTTTCTGTTTCCAAGCATTAGGATTGACTTATCGGTAATAATGGTTGCAGATCAATATACAGGAACCGGACCGGCCAGCCATGTCGCTGCTTGCAAAACTCCTTTCGCCGTGGCTACGGATGGGTACCTATGCGCGCCTGTTCGTGCCCATCTTCGTGCTGATTGCGGTGGTGGTCGGGGTCCGCTATACGCTGCTGATCCAGTCCGAATCGGCCAGCGCCAATGTCCGCTACCAGCAGGCCGCACAGGAACTGGCCGACTATCTGGACGTCACGCTGCAACCGGCGCTGGACACGGCGGACCGTGCCGCGCTGGACGTCACGCTGGGCGGTGCGCTGCTGCTGAACGCCGACCTGCGGCGGCTGCAACTGGATGGCCCGGCCGGCCACCAGCAGGTGCAGCGGCTGGCGTACACCGGCGGCACGGCGCCGCCATGGTTCGAAGCGCTGCTGCCCTTGCAGCCGCTGCGCCAACAGCACCGGCTCGGCGCCACGCTGGTGACACTGGAATTCACGCCGGTGCTGCCGCGCTGGCAAGTCTGGACCACGGTGCGCCAGCAGGCCGCGCTGTCGGCGCTAAACATCGGCATCATCTATCTGCTGCTGGGCATCCTCATCCACGTCAACCAGCGCATGCTGGCGCGGCTGGCCGACGCCACCGGGCGCTTCCAGCGCGGCGAGCATCAGGTACGGCTGCCGGTGCGCGGCACGCTGGAGGCGCGCGCGCTGGCACGTACCTTCAATGACATGGCGCAGCAGGTCGAGACGCTGCTGGTGACGCGCCAGCAGCAGCAACTGGCGCTCGGCGCGCAGCTGGCGCGCACGCTGGACGCCCAGCAGCAGCTGCGCAGCGAAAAAGAGCGTATTGCCGTGACGCTGGCCTCGATCGGCGACGCCGTCATCACCACCGATCTGGCCGGCCGCATCGACACGCTGATCCCGAGGGCCGAACAACTGACCGGCTGCCGCGCCGAGCAGGCCCAGGGCCGCGCGCTGGAGCAGGTATTCGTGCTGGCAGCACCGGCCGCGCAGGCGGCACTGCCAGTAGCGCTGGCGGCGATGCTGGACGGCGCACCGGTGCTGAAGCTGGCCAACCAGAGTCTGCGCCAGCCCGGCGGCCAGACGCTGGCGATCGACTACACGGCAGCGCCGATCCGCACCCCGCACGGCGCGGTGCAAGGGGCGGTGCTGGTGTTCCGCGATGTCAGCGAGAAGCGCCAGCTGATCCAGCAGATCTCGTGGCAGAGCAGCCACGACGTGCTGACCGGGCTGCCGAACCGCAGCGCACTGGCGGCCCGCTTCGAGCAGGAGCTGGCGCGGGCGCGCGCCGGCGACTACCTGCTGGCCGTCTGCCTGCTGGCCCTCGACCACTTCCAGCAAGTCAACCAGACGTTGGGCCACGCGGCCGGCAACGAGATCCTGAAGCAGGCTGCCAGCCGCCTGCATGAATTTGCCGGCCAGCGCCATTATGCGGCCCGGCTGGGCGGCGACGAATTCGTGCTGCTGTTGCCGGCGCTGGGCCAGCGCGCCGCCATCGAGCAGGCGCTGCAAGGGCTGCTGGCGGCGCTGGCGCACGACTACCGCTGCGACGGCACGCCGGTACGCATGTCGGCCAGTGCCGGCGTGGCACTCTACACGGGCAACGAGGTCAGCGCCGACCATCTGCTGCGCCATGCCGACCAGGCGCTGTACCAGGCCAAGATCACGGGCCGCAACCGCTACCATTTCTTCGACGCCGACCTCGATGAGCAGGTGCGCACCCACCACAACCGCCGCACCGAAGTGCGCGCCGCGCTGCTGGCCGGCGAGCTGCGCCTGCATTACCAGCCCAAGCTGGACATGCGGCGGGGCTGCGTCATCGGCATGGAAGCACTGCTGCGCTGGCAGCATCCGCAGCGCGGTCTGGTGCCGCCGCTGGAGTTCCTGCCCATCGTCGAACACAGTGAGCTGATCGTCGACATTGGCGCGTGGGTGATCCGCACCGCGCTGCAGCAGTTACAGCGCTGGCGCGACGACCATCCGCACTGGGTGGTCAGCGTCAACATCGCGGCGCGCCATGTGCAGCGTCCCGATTTCGTGGCACGCCTGCGGCTGCTGCTGGCCGAATTCCCGCAAGTGCCGCCGGCGCGGCTGGAACTGGAAATCCTCGAATCGTCAGCGCTCGGCGACATCGCGCAAGTGCGCGACATCATGCTGGACTGCCAGCAGCTGGGGATCCGCTTTGCGCTCGATGATTTCGGCACCGGCTATTCCTCGCTGGCCTATCTGAAGCGACTGCCGGCGAATGTGCTGAAGATCGACCAGAGCTTTGTGCGCAGCATGCTGGCCGAGCGCGATGACCTGCATCTGGTATGCGCCGTGATCAGTCTGGCGCGCTCATTCGGGCGCACCGTCATCGCCGAAGGTGTCGAGACGGTGGCACATGGCGCACTGCTGATGCAACTGGGTTGCGATCTGGTGCAGGGCTATGGCGTGGCACGGCCGATGCCGGCCGAACTGCTGCCAGACTGGCTGGCGCAGTTCGACAGCGCGCCGTGGCAGGCCGCCGCCGCGCTGCCCGCGATCCACAGTCCGGGACAGCTCGATACGGCGCTAAGCTGACGCCTGCAGGGCGCGGTCGACCAGTTCGATCCAGTGCTGCACCGGCGTCGCCGTGCCCGATTGCAGGTGCGCCACGCAGCCAACGTTGGCCGACACGATGGCCGGGGCGCCGGTGGCCGCCAGACTGGCCAGCTTGCGGTCGCGCAGTTGCAGCGCCAGTTCCGGCTGCAGCAGCGAATAGGTGCCGGCCGAACCGCAGCACAAATGGCTGTCGGCGCATAAGGTGACGTCGACCCCGACCGCGCGCAGCACGCCTTCCACCTTGCCGCGAATCTGCTGCCCGTGCTGCAGCGTGCAGGGCGGGTGATAGGCCACCCGCTGCGCGGCACGGCTGCCGATGCGGCGCGCCAGCTCGGCCTCGAATTCCGGCAGGATCTCGCTCAGGTCCCTGGTCAGCGCCGCGATCCGTTCCGCCTTGCCGGCGTAGGCGCCGTCATGCGCCAGCAAATGACCGTATTCCTTGACGGTGACGCCGCAGCCGGAGGCCGTCATGACGATCGCCTCGACTGAACCATCTTCCACGTAGGGCCACCAGGCGTCGATATTGCGGCGCATGTCGTCCAGCGCAGCTTCCTGTGCATTCAGGTGGAAGCGCAGCGCTCCGCAGCAGCCGGCCTTGGGCGCCGACAGCAGCTGCACGCCGAGCGCGTCGAGCACGCGTGCAGTGGCGTTGTTGATATTCGGTGACATGGCGGGCTGCGCGCAGCCCTCCAGCACCAGCATGCGGCGTGCATGGCTGCGCGTCGGACGGGTGCCGGCGGCCTGGCGCTGCGGGATTTTGTCCTGTAGCGCCGGCGACAGCAAGGGCCGTAGCAACTGGCCGGCGCGCAGCGCGGGCTTGAACACCCAGCTGCGCGGCAGCGCCTCCATCAGCACCTTGCGCTTGAGGCGCTCGGCCAGCGGGCGCTGCACGCGCTGCTCAACTACCTGGCGGCCAATGTCGGCCAGCCGTCCGTATTTAACCCCGGACGGACAGGTGGTTTCGCAGTTACGGCAGGTCAGGCAGCGATCCAGATGCTGCTGGGTCTTGGCGGTGACGGGCGCCCCTTCCAGCACCTGTTTGATCAGGTAGATGCGCCCGCGCGGGCCATCCAGTTCATCGCCCAGCAGCTGGTAGGTCGGACAGGTGGCAGTACAAAAACCGCAGTGCACACACTTGCGCAAAATGGCTTCGGCCGCCAAGCCATCGGCTGTATTTTTATATT